>DASZJC010000058.1:0-16221 GCA_035948495.1 Xanthobacteraceae bacterium
CCGGACACCATCGGCCACCAGGTGTCGAGCGGGTGCATCCGCATGCTCAACGAGGACGTGACCGACCTGTACGGCCGGGTGAACGTCGGCACCAAGGTCGTGGTCCTGCCTACCGGATCGCGCCATGAGCCGGCCGTCGCCCGCACGCGTCCAGCCCGATCCGCCGCCATCGTGCCTGCCTCGGAGCC
Organism: Xanthobacteraceae bacterium; assembly: GCA_035948495.1. Taxonomy (GTDB): domain Bacteria; phylum Pseudomonadota; class Alphaproteobacteria; order Rhizobiales; family Xanthobacteraceae; genus AP-16. The sequence goes on from DASZJC010000058.1 coordinate 189, forward strand.
GGCTGCCCCGGCGCCGAGGACTTTCGTGACCTCGAACAGCGCGCGGGCTTTCGGGCTCTATTGAGCCCGAGCCCGCCACTGTCCGCGGAGTCAACCGAGGATACGTTTATGAACCACTCGCTGCTGAGCGCCGACCGCGGGACCCACCTCAAGATCGTGGTTGTTGCTCTCGTCGCTGCGCTCGCGGTGGTCATTGCGGGAATCAGCGCCCACGTGAGCGACGCGGGCAACATGACCGCCGCCGTAAAGGCGAACGGCCCAGTAGCCAAAGCGGGCGCGCCCGCCGTCTACTCGAATCGCGAGGGAGCCGCCACTCAGTGACGGGAACATCGAAGCATCGGGAGCGTTAATTCGGCGAAGGACAATCCGGTTCGCCGTGAGAGGGAACAATGAAAGGCGTCGTCGGTCGGCTTTCGCGTGAGGATTCGGTCATGGCCTACATTCCGGAACACGCCCGCCTGCTCGGGCTGGAATCCACGGACTGGCTGGTGCTGCTTGTGGGTATCGCGCTTGCAGGGCTTCTCACAATCGCACTGGAGTTCTGATGATCACGGCTTGAATACTGATCGCTCGAGCTGCCCCCCCATTTCACTCTAGCGATCAGGGCCCCGGGGCCCCGTCCCCCCCTTCCCCCCGACCCCGGGGCCGCCTTTTTCCGAGCGCCGCCCGCGCAAGCGAGGCGGCGCTCTCGCATTTTCAGGTGTGCGGGCAGGTGATAGATTCCCATGACGCCAATTCATCGCCCATGCGCCGCGTACTTGGCGACCTGGTCGATGCCGGGCCGCGACCCATGCCGACGCGATGATCAACTATCACGCTCTCATCCTGCGCGCGGTGGCGGGGCTTGATCCGAATACGGAGGAGACCCGTCGCCTGATCTACGAGCGCACCCGCGCTGCGCTCACGAACCATTTGCATGCACTTAATCCGCCGCTCAATGAGGCGGAACGAATGCACCAGCGGCTCGCCCTCGAGGAGGCGTTTCGCAGGGTAGAGGCCGAAGTGGCGAAGGCGGCGCAATCCGGCCGGCCGTTTCACGAGTTCGCACACTCGATTTTCATCGCCGAGAGTTTGCACCGGCTCGGCGACACTCTGGACCAGAGCCCGCACGGCGCCAGAGTTTCGCTGGGGCACGATGGCACACTCGATTTTCCGTCCCCCACGACGCCGGCGGACGAAGCCACCACCAGTGTGCCGTTTTTCGAGCATCGCCTGTCGGAAATCCGCCGCAGCGCCGAAGCGTTGGACGTGCTTGCCGCGCCGATGGCGGATCAGCCGGGCTGGCACGGACTCGCGCACGCGGCCCGGCTCACGCGCAATCTCCTCGATCAGTCCGCCGGGGAGGTCGCGCGGAACGTTGCGCAGCTATGGATCTTATCGACATGTCTCGCTGCCCACATCGAGCGCAGCGAAGACGCGCGCACCGGCCACGTCACACTATCAGCGCCGCTCGACCCGATCCTGCTGCAGGTGCTCCGCGAATTCGTATTCGTCGCCGGGCCGTGGGTGCGGCGCTTTCCGAGCGGGCGTGCGCTCGACGACGCGGCGCGGGAGCATGAATGCCCGCCGGACCATGTCGAGCCGGCCATCGAGTTTTTCCGGCGCGTGCGCGAAGCCTCGCTGGTGCATGACGATGATGCACGCGCGGTCTGGATCGCGCTCGATGCCGGCCGCAGCCTTTCTGTTCCAGCCGCCAAGGCGCGCAGCTGGGCGATCGGAACGGTCGGGAATATCGGCGTGGCGATGGTGAAGGAATTGGCGACCGTCCCGGACGACCGGGAAGGCGGGCCTGGCGAAAACGCCCCTGCGTCTGCCGACGTCGCGCAGCGAATCGAGAGCGTCATCCGGGGCAGCGAAAGCGAGTTGTCGATACTTCTATTCCCCCGGTCGGACGACGAGGGCGCCGCCTTGCGCGACGCGTTCGCGGCGCTCAAAGAGACGGCGGATGACAGAGGACAGTCGACGGATCGCTGAGGCGCGTGTTCCGCCGTCCAGGCGTCACTTCACCCGTTGCCACGTCTCGCCACGGCAAATGAATCCAAGGGCACAGCCCTTGAGGTTCAGGCCATTGGGTCCTTCGAGCGTGACCACCCCCGAGTAAGTCTTGCCGTCCTCCGTGTTGAGCAGGTCGCCCCGCCATTCGTTGTCACCCGTCTTGGCAGCGCCGCTCATGATGACGGTTCCGATCTCGCTTTTTCTGCTCTGGTCCCTGACGGCAACGATTTTGCCGCACAGCTTGCCGCCGCAATTGTAGAAATTGACTTGCGTGCCGGTCGAGGGACGTACCCATGTTCCGTAGGGCTCGTCGGCTCGCACGCCCGTGACAAAGCCGCTAGCGAGCCCGCACGCAACAATGATCCTTGACAGCAGCCGTACCGCTTTCGCTTGAACCCGCCCGGCGTGGCCGCCTTGACGGGGTATCCCACGCTTGTTTCGTTCCCGCTTGCTCATTGCGCTTTCCCTCGCCTGCCCTCCGCTCGTGCGGCCTCAGAATGCAACTTTCCGCCCGCGCCGCCAAGCTCAAGATATCACCGCCATGGTCGCCGCGACCGCCTGGTCGGCAGCACGCGTAGCCGGACGGCTCCGGTTGGAAACCGCGGTCTTTCGCGCAGGCCGGCGGGCGGCACCGCGGCCGCTGCCAAGCCGCCGCACTCGGAGATCCGATCGCGCTACTGACGGCGCCCGGCCCGCAGAATCGGGATCGGCTCCCGCGTGCTGGGCGCAGCGGCGGTCTCGCGGTCAGGACGCGTGACCGGCTCCGGGCCGACCTTTTCGTCTTTCTTTCGCTGGCTGGGATTCGGGACGGTGAATTGAAAGACCGACCCATAATCGATCCCCGGGGAGACCCACAGCCGTCCGTCATGCGCCTCGATAATTGAGCGGCAGATCGACAGCCCCATGCCAATTCCACGCGGCTTCGTCGTAAAAAACGCATTGAAGATGCGGTCGATATTCTCCAGGTCGATGCCGGGTCCGGAGTCCTCGACGCGGATCAGAACATGATTGTTGCTGTCGAGTTCGGTCTTCAGCCGCAGCAGACGCGGACGATTGTCCACGCCTTCCATCGCTTCCACCGCGTTCATGACCAGGTTCACGATGACCTGTTGCAGTTGGACACGATTGGCGGAAACCTCCGGCAGAATGTCGAGGAGATCCGTTTGCACGATGATCCGGTGTGCCCGCAGTTCGCCTTCCAGGAGCGCGAGGACCTCGCGAATCACGCCGTTGAGGTCGACTTGCGCCCGCTTGCCGCTGTCCTTTTCGAACATCGCCCGCACGCTTCCGAGCACCTGACCGGCGCGATGTCCGTCGGCGACGATGCGCTGGAAGGCCGAACGCGCCTCGTCGAAATCGGGCGTCGTTCTCCCGAGCCACCGCAGGCCGGCATTGGCATTGGTGACCATCGCCGCCAAGGGTTGCTTTATTTCATGCGCGAGCGAAGCCGACAGTTCGCCCGCGGTCGCCATCCGGTTCACATGCGCCAATTCCGACATGCGCCGGCGCGCCAGCGCCTCGGCGTTGCGGCGACGCCGATGCTCAAACAGCAGGACCGTGATCAACGTCGCCTGGAGCAGCAGCGTCGTCGCGACCAGGATGATTTGCCAGCGGTACATGTCCCACAGGCTTCTTTCGCGGAACCGAACCTCGCTGCCGGGCGGCAGCGCGTTCTCGCTGATGTTCCAGGCCCGCAGCTCGCGCCAGTCGTAGATCGGCCTTCCCGGCCCGAGCGGCTGCGTTTCGATGCTGGCCGGCGCCTCGCCCTGAAGAATACGCATAGCGACGCTGGCGGCGCGCTGACCCAATTCGCTGCTGGAGACGGCCGGTCCGCCGACGACGCCGCGGCCGATGAGGTTTTCGAAGGGGCCGAATATGGGCGCGCTCGTGGCCGCGCGCAGGCTCTCCAGCGCCCGCCCCTGTTCGATCGGCACGCCCGCCACATCCACTTGCAATGGCGTGAAAAATATCGCGAACCAAGGCGGAAGCGTCGCGACGAGCTTTTGCAGTTCAGCAAATGAAAGTCCGTCCAACCAAACAAATTTGACTCGGCCCGCGAGCGGCTGGAAGTCCCGATGCAAGTCCTCCAGCCAGGCCCGGTCCGGGCCCGAATGGCCGGTAATGACGGCGATGTCGACCGTCTGCGGCCGCACCCGCAGGATGTTGTCGATGACCGCGGGCAGATCGAACCTGTAAGCGACTACGGCGTCGTTGGCGGTTACCCCCGCGCCCTGCATCGAGCGCAAGTCCATGGCCACGAACAGCATCGGCGCGGAGCCGAACAGCCGCTCGCGATAGCGCAGAGCAAAACGCGCCGCCGGGGCGCCGACCGGCACGACCAGATCCAGACGGCGCTGCGCGAACAATGCGCGAAGATAGTCGACGAACGGGCCTTCCTGCTCGGCTCCGCTGAAGCGGGCCGTCTCAAGCGAAATTTCGTAATAGTCCACCGGATCCGTCGATTGCCGGATCAGTTCCTCGCGGAATCGCCCCGAGACGTCGGCGAATGGGGCAAAATCGCGGCCGAGCGAGTGGAGGAGAAGCACCCGCTTAGGCTCGGCCGCTGCCGGACCGAGTGCTGCCAGGATGAGGAGGGCTGCACCCGCCCAGGCCACGAGCAACCCAACCGGCTTGCGCCGATCGGGCGGTAAACCACCGACAGACCGCGCTGCCGCGGTCGTCAGCGGCTCGCCATTCGTGCCGGGTCCCGCCCCTCGTCCATTGTAATTAATGTGCTTCACTCCGATCGAACCATGGCAGCGGCGGCCTTCGATTAGGCCCACGCGCCGCCGGGCACGCGGCCTTCAATCTAGAGCACGGCCCGCTTTATGCCAATCGATGACCTGCTGCGACGGCGGAACGCGTTGCAGCGCATAGGGTAGTGCGATTCTCGCCGGTTCCCAACGGGAACGACGCCCGGCAGTCACGATCGGGCTTTGCTTCAGGGCAAAGCCATGCAAACGTTGGCGGGCAATTTGCCGCGCGGTCGCGGTATGTCCCGCGAGGATCGACATGGCCGCCACGACGAGGCGACGCGATTGGCTGTTCGCCTCGCTGCGCGACTACAGCCCTGCCTGGCTGTCCGGCGATCTGATCGCCGCCATGACGCTCGCGGCCATTGCCATCCCGGAGCAGCTGGCAACCGCCCGCCTCGCCGGCATGCCGCCCATGGCGGGCCTCTTTGCTTTTGCGGCCGGCACCTTCGCATTCGCCGCGTTCGGCGCCAATCGCTTCATCTCGGTCGGCGCGGATTCCACCATCGCGCCCATCATGGCCGGCGCGCTGGTTGCGCTCGCCGTGCCGGGCGCCGTGCAATATTCCAGCATGGCGGCCACGCTGTCGCTGCTCGTCGGGCTCATTCTGGTGCTGGCGCGGATCGTGCGCGCCGACTGGATCGCCGACCTTCTCTCCATCCCGGTGACGACCGGGTTTCTCGCGGGCATCTCAATCCACATCATCGTCGGGCAGTTACCCTCGATTATGGGCATCGACGCCACTCATGGAAATCTGATGGAGCAATTCGCCGACGTCGTCGGCAGGGCGCGGCATTTCCGCGCTTATCCGCTGGCGATCGGCCTCGGCGTGCTTGTGCTGAGCCAGATCGCCGAGCGATGGAATCCGCGCATCCCCGGCGCGCTGGTCGGCCTCGTCATCGGCGCGATTGCGGTCCGCGTGTTCGCGCTCGACCGGCACGGCGTAGCGGTGCTCGGTGCGTTGCCAATCGCGCCACCCGCCTTGACGCTCACGCTGCCGAGCTGGGACGACGTGACCCAACTGCTCCCGGCGGCGCTGATCGTCGCGCTGGTATGCATGATTCAGACGGCGGTCGTCGTGCGGGCGTTTCCATCCGATCCGGACGGCAACGAGGCCGTCACCCGGGACTTCGCCGGCGTCGGCGCCGGCTGCATATTGGCGGCGTTTTTCGGCGCGTTCGCGGTGAACGCGAGCCCGCCGCGAACCGCGGTGGTGCATGAGTCCGGCGGACGGTCGCAGCTCTCGGGCCTGTTCGCCATCGCAATCGTCGCTGCCATTGTGCTGGTTGCTTCCGGCGTATTCAGGTTCGTGCCCGAGGCGGCGCTGAGCGGCGTTCTGGTTTTTATCGCGATGCGGATTTTCCGCGCCGCGGTCATGCGGCAGATCTACCGCAGGGGCGGGTGGGAAATCCTGATCGTTGCCGGCAGCGCCGCCCTCGTCGTGTTCCTGCCGATCCAAACCGGCGTGACCTTGAGTATCATGCTGTCGCTGCTGCACAGCGTCTATGTCATTGCGCGGCCGGACATCGCCGAGCTGGCGCGGATTCCGGGCACCACCATTTGGTGGGCGCTCGCCAGGGGCCGTCCCGGCGAGCACGAACCGGGCGTCCTGGTGATCGCACCGAGCGCGCCGATCTACTTCGTCAACGCCACCTATTTGCGCAGCCGGTTGATGGACGCGATCGCCGCGAAGGAGGAGCCCTGCTGCTACGTCGTGATCGAAGCGCACGGGGTAATCGACATCGACTTCACCGGCTCGCAGATCCTCCAACAGATCATTGCCGAACTGCGCGCACGTGGAATCGACTTGGCCATCGCCCGGATGAGTTCCGGACGCGCGCGCCAGGCGGCGGAGCAGACCGGTCTGCTCGATGCATTGGGCGCCGACCACGTATTCCGTTCTGTCGAGGAGGCGATCCGCAATCGGCCAACTTGATCACGGGCGGCTTTGGCCGCGTCATGCAGTCCCTCCGCACATTCAGCGCGAACGACGGATTTGCTCCCCCGGCCGGATGCGGCTCTTGCCGCGTCAACAGCGTCAGTAGCGGTACGGATAGCCGCGATGATGCCAATAACCGTAGTGGCCGGTGGCGCGGACGTACGGGTAGAACGCAGGATAGTACGGGTCCGGAGCAAGCAACGGCCGCCCGTAGACGACCGCCGGACCATAATAAGGCAGCGGCGTGTAGTAGACCGGCGGGGCGTAGTAAACATAGGGCGCATAAGCGGACGCCTCATAGAACGGGCTCACTGCCGACGGGCCCACGAAGCCCACCGCCAGCGGCCCGTTGATCCACGCGCCGTCGTAGTCGCGATAGATGTAGCCGACCGCAGTGACGTCATCGGGCGCGGCCGCTTTTACGACGGCGGTGCTCGACGGGACGGGTGCCGCGCACGCGCAATCGACGCCGCTGAGCGCAACCGTGCCGACCACGAGGGCCGCCATGGAATGCTTGACGAGGTTTGCTGGATGCATCGAAGTTCTCCTCCGCATCTGACGCCAATCCTTTCCGCGATATCTTGGCATCGGCCGCCGCGTTATGCACTCGTCCACGCCGAGTGGCCGCGCGATTGTCGCTATTAACGTTGATTTTCCTTGCAGAGTTTACCTGCGATCCGCGGCACCGGTCCGGCGATCGAACCGGCGACCGCGTCAAATCTGCGGGTCGAAGTTGCGGCCGACGGGCGCTGTGTCGGTAGCGGTATCTTTCTGCATCCGATCGTTCACGGTGATGGTGCGGTTTGCCATCTCTCCATCGATCTAATGCACACGCGCGATGATAAGATGCTGTCGGCTGACCAGCGTGAGGATGATCGCGAGATTGAGGAGGTTGATCGCAATCCCGGTCGCAAATGCCGGCCCGTAATAGCCGAAATGGTCGTACAGGATTCCGGCAAGCCAACCGCCGGTCGCCATGCCGCAGCCACTGCACAGCAGCAGGATCGGGATGCGCCACGCGGCATCGGCAGGGGGAAACAATTCGCGCCCGGCGAGCACCGTCGCCGGAATCATGCCGCTGAATCCCAGCCCGAACGCCGCCGAGACCGTGAACAGGCCGACTTCGTCCTGCGTGAACAGGAACGCGCTCATGGTCGTTGCCTGGCAGACTGAACCCAGCAGCACGGTGTGCAGGCCGCCGATGCGGTCGGAGATCAGGCCCCAAATTTGGCGGCATAGGAAGGCGGTGCCCAGCAGCACGGAGAGCATCGCCGCGCCGTGCGCCTTGCTGATGCCGAGGTCGCTGCAGAAAGCGACCAGATGGGTCTGCGGCATCGACATCGGCACGCAGCACAGGAAGATGGCGGCGGCGAGCGCGGCGAACACCAGATTGGGCGGCCAGCCGAGCACGTTCGGCCGTTCGGTCGCGGCATGATGCGTCACGACCACCGGCGGGTGCTCCGGTGGGCGGCGCAGGAAAGCGGCGGCGAGCGGCACGATCAAACCTACTTCGAGCATGGCGAACCACAGCATTGCTTGGCGCCAGCCCGCGTAGGCGATCGCGCGCTCGAAGATCGGCGGCCACAGCGCGCCGGCAACATAGGTCCCGCTTGCCATCAGCGCGAGCGCCGACCCGCGCCGGCGCTCGAACCATTTGCTGATGTAGACGTAAAGCGGCGCGTTGATGCCGGACAGGCCCATCAGGCCGACAAACAGGCCATAGCCGATACAGAGGGGCCAAGTCGGGCCGAACGCCGCGAGCGTCAGGCCTACGCCCACCATCGCGGCGCCGAACATCACGGTCCAACGCACGCCGACGTGCTCGGCAATCCACCCCATGCCGATGCCGCCGAAGGCGGAGCCGAACCAGGCGAGCGCCGTGGCGAGCGCCGGCACCGAGCGCGCGCCACCGACCTCGGCTGCGATGTCCTTGAGCGCCACGGCCGCCATCCACGGCGCCCCGAACGCCGTCGCCAGCAGGAGGACGCAGACGGTGGCGACAACCCATGACGATTTCGAATCGACAAGGCGAGCGGCAGGTTGATGCATGCACGGCACCCGGCAGGGAGCCGGCTTTGTACAGGGCGGCACCCCGGAAACCTATACGACCATGGAAGGGACGGTTTGCGTCTCGCGCAGCCCGCCCATTGCGTCGCTCGAACCGGAACCGGTTCCGGGTTGCGCCACGCATGCAGCTGGGAGGCTTGATCCGCGCGAGCGGTCAGACGATCACGCGGCGACGCGATGCATCGCGCCGGCGCTCTGATAAGCGCCGTGGATCGCCTTGACCGAGCGATCGATGGCGAGCCACAGGCGCCCGATTTCGGTTGCGGCCTGCGATTGCGCCTCGAACTCCCGCACCCCCTCGCCGGACGCGAGCGAGAGCGCGTAGTTCGCCCGGTTGGTGATCTGGCCGGACCAGACCGGGACGTTGAGGCTGGAGATCATCTCGCGCGCCTGGGTGACGAACGGCGATTCGGTGTTGTCGCGCCGCGCCGGCGCCGCGTTGATCACGACCGCGTAAGGCTTGCGCAAATGGCGGGCGAGATCGATCGTCTCCTTGATGGCGGCGAGATCGAAGACGGCGAGCCGCGTCGGCACGATCACCAGCGTGGCCGCCTGAATCGCCTCGGTCACGACCGCCGACATGTCGGGCGGGGTGTCGATGAAGACCCAATCGTAGCCGTCGGCGCGCGCGGCCTCCACCACGTCGGCAACCCCGCGTGCGCCGTTCTTGAGGGCCGGCTCGCCGGTACCGCGCAGCTTGTGCCACAGGGTCAGCGAGCCCTGCGAATCCGCATCGATGAGGAGACAGCGCCGACTCGGCCGGCTCGCATGGGCCGAGAGATGCGCGACAAGGGTGCTCTTGCCCGAGCCGCCCTTACGCGAGGCGAAGCAGAGGACGTCCATGAATGCGCTCCGAATCACCCGATGGCCGGTAGGGTGCGAGATTTCCCGGATTCGTCAAAGGGAAAAGTGACGGCGCGCCGATCGCATGCATCGGCAAGGACGCGAACTTGGAGCACGTTTCGAGACGGTGAATCGAAACCGAAACGAAACCGAATCAAAACGGGAACGTCGGCTCACCTGCCGGCGAGCCGCACGTTCTTCCGACCCGCGATTTCGGTGATCAGCTTCTTGAGGATCGCGTCCGCGAACGCCTCGTAGTCCTTCGCTGCGATGACGAACGCGCCGGGGCCACCGATCACGTTGTGCTCATAATAGCCGTCGAGATCGGGTTCGAGCGCAAGGATCGGCAAGCCGTTGATGCCGATCTCGCCGGCGACGGCCTCGTCGCGCGCAAAAGTGACCGGCCGACCGCGATTATTGGAGCCGTCGCCCGATACGTCGATGACCCGTCTCGTGCCGTGGTATGGACTCTCGGCCATCAAGGTGACGGCGTAGTCGATGGCGCCGGAGATCGAGGTGCCACCGCCGAACAATCGGCGCGGCGTTCCCGTCACCGCCGCCGCGAACGCCTCGGCAGACTCGGCGTCGGCGATGCGCGTCCACGGCACCACGTGCACCTGAAGGGCGGGGCCGGTCCATTGCACCATGGTGACGGCGATCGCCTGGTGCGGGCCGGACCGGATGGTGTCGAGGACGCGCGCGCTGCGGAACGCCGTCGCGTAGCCGTCGCGCTGCAGTTCGAAGCGGGTCTGATTGACGCTGCCGGACACGTCGACCGCAAGCACGAGCTGAAGGTCGACTGGCGTCTGCGTCTGCGCCGGGGTGCAAATGCCGGCGGCGAGTACGACGGCGGCAGTGCACGCGAGCAACACGCCCGCAAGCCGGCGAGATGCCGCATCGTGCGCGATCGCCCTCGCCGTGCAAGCCCTTGTCATTTCGCCGGCCTGCTTTAGATTGCGGGCCATCGTCAACAACCGAAAGGAGGTGATCCAGTGTCTCATTGTCAATCGCCGCGGTCGCCGGCAACGGCCTGGATCCTTGCTTTTCACGGGGTCCGCGCCGCGTGACATCGATCGTCACTGAATAGTGCCGGACCGCGGTCCGACAATGGAAGGGCTGCCCTCGGGCAGCCCTTCTTTTGTGGGATGGGCTTCGCTGAAGCGATACCCATCCTACAAGTCCCTCACGGCCGATACTGCGCGAAGTCCGCGGTGCCGTCGCGGGCGATGCGCTCGGGCAGATCGGTCTCCCAGGTGAGATATTCGATCATCCCTTCCCTCACCCCGCCGGCGCGCTCGTAGGGCCGCAGCCACACGTCGATCGGCTCGTCGGCCATATGGGCGTCGGCGGCAGTGAGCGGATGGCCGGCCGCCTGCCAGGCGGTGTTGCCGCCCTTGAGGTAGCGCACCGGCCGCTCGGTCAACGCCGCGAGTTCCGGCGCCGCAAGATCCGCCAGCCTGCCGTCCTCCGACGTGAGGACGAAGCATTCGCGCGCGGGAATGACCGCGAGCCCCTGCTTGAGCCGCGCGCGGATTGCGAACCACGCGCCCGCGATATGGCCGCGGCGATAGGCGCGGCTGAGCGACAGATCGATGACGGTCGCCGCATCGCGCGCGAGGAGATCGACGAGGCCGGCGGGGTCGATCGCAAGCTCAGGCCGCCGATCGAGGCCCGGCACCGGCTCGACCGGCTGGTCGCGCTCGGCGCCCGCCTGCGCCAGCACGAACACGTCGCGAAATCCCATCTGCCGCAGCCACGATGCGGTCATCAGCGCCCGCACCTCCTTGTCGTCGAGGAGCACGATTCGAGCGCCGAGCGTGCCGACATACTGGTCCGTCGCCTGCACCAGCTGGCCGCCGGGCGCCGACACGCTGCCGGCCACGTGCCCCGCCGCGTACTCGTCCGGATCGCGCACGTCGAACAGATAGAGCGTGCGCTCGGGATCGCCGCGAAATCGCGCGAGCGTCGCGCGCTCGATCCGCGTCACGCCGAACCGCTCCGCCACCCGCACGGCCGCGGACCGCGCCCACGCCAAGCCGTCCGCCGACGCGTCCGGCGCGCGCCGCGTCTGCCCGCTGTCGCAGGTGAAGCCGGCGAGGTTCCAGCCCATGGTGCCGTTGCGCAGCGCCACCACCTTGTTGGGCACGCCGGCATTGATCAGCGACTGGGCCCCGATGATGCTGCGCGTGCGCCCGGCGCAATTGACCACGACGGTGGTGGCGGGCGACGGCGCCAGGTCGCGCACGCACAGCACCAGCTCGGCGCCCGGCACGTCGATGCCCGTCGGGATCGACATGCGCGAGTATTCATCGAACGGACGGCTGTCGAGCACCACGACGTCGGCTCGCTCGCGCAGCAGGCGCTCCAGTTCTTCGGCGCCGATGCTCGGCGTCGCGTCCGCGTGCTCGACGAACTCGCCGAACGCCTTGCTCGGCACGTTGATGCCGGAGAACAGCTCGAAGCCCGCGGCCGTCCAGGCGGCGATGCCGCCGTCGAGCACGGCAGGGTCGCTGTAGCCGAGGCCAGCCAGCGTGGCGGCCGCGCGCGCGGCGAGGTCGTCGCCATCGTCGACGAGCACGATGCGGGTCGCGCGGCGCGGCACCAGCCGGGCGATGCGCAGCTCCAGGCGGCTTGCCGGCAGGGAGCGCGCGTGCAGCAAATGGCCGCGCGAGAAGATCAGCTCCTCGCGCACGTCGAGGAGCGCCAGCTCGCCCGCGTCGGCGAGCATCGCCCGCAGGTCATGCGGGCTTATGGCTGGGGGCGCGGGTGTTCGCATCGGTCGCGGGTCAGCGCGTCGTCCGGGATTCCATCCGCGTCGCCTCGCCGGTCGCGATGTCGAACCGGTGGCGCGGGATGCGTTCGAGGTCGACGCCGGTGACGCGCACGAAGCGCGCTTTGGCCGGATAGTCGATCGAGTGGATGCGGCCGTCCTGGTAGATGCCCACCTGGCCCGGATTGAGCCGATATTTCTTCACCGCTTTGAGATCGGCGTGGCCGGCCGGGCCGCCGTTCTCGACGCGCTCCCACTCGGTCATGTCGGTGTACTTCATCGCCTGACCGTAGATCGCCCATGACTCGCCGTGATCGTGCGGCGGCGAAACGCGTGCTGTGTCATAGACATGCGCCAACACCTGGAAGCCGAGCTTGGGATCCTCGTAGAGAATCTTGACCCCGCTGGGGGCATCATCGCCGCAATAGGTCTTCACGAAATCCGGGTTCGAGAGCAGGCGCTCGAGCCGCGCGCGCACCTCCTCGCGTCCGGCCAGGCCGGGATCGCGCGTCAGGGCGGTGCGGCAGTCATCGACGAATTGGTCGAGGTCGTAGGGCATGGAGGCCTCCCTAGCCGATGGGGTTGGCCCAATTTTCGCGCATCTTTACAGGCGGCGCCAGTGGCGGGCACGCCACTCGCGTTGACAAAGCCCGTGCCCGCCTCTCTTATGGACGCGATCGGCGGTCTCTTTCCAGCGAAAGAGCCAACAGGGAATGCGGTGCGGGACTTGGTCCCAACTCCGCAGCTGCCCCCGCAACTGTAAGCGGCGAGCCCTTGCCACAGGCCACTGGGTCGATCCCGGGAAGGCGGTGACGGGCCAAGACCCGCGAGCCAGGAGACCTACCGTCGATTCGGTCGCGCGTCGGGCGGGGTGCCTCGGCGACGGTCGAGACGCGGCAGGGCCTCACGAGCGAGCCCATCCGCGCAAGCACCCGGGCCAGGGATTGCCTTTAATCAGGCATCGCCTCGAGGAGCGGCACGGGTGGCATTCGCGGATATCGCACAGCCGGACACCGAAGCCGACATCGACGCGGCCGCGACCGTGATCGTTTGCATCACCTGCCGGCGCCCGACGGACCCCGAGGATTTCCCGCGCCCTGGGCTGGCGTTTGCGGCCTCGGTCGCCGATGCCGCGCAGGGTACTGGCGTGCGGGTCAAGCGCGTGCGCTGTCTCGCCAATTGCAAGCGCGGCCTCTCGGCCGCGGTACGGCGCGAAGCAGGATGGACCTACATTTTCGGCGATCTCGATCCCGCGAATGCCGCGCCGGCGCTGATTGCCGGCGCGCGCCTGTTCGCCCGCGCGAGCGACGGCGTGATGCCGTGGCGCGGCCGCCCGCAACCGCTCAAGACCGGGCTGATCGCCCGCGTCCCGCCAGACGATTACGAGGAGGTCGAATGACCGTGACACTCGCACGGGTCCCCTGCACCATCGTCACCGGGTTTCTCGGCGCCGGCAAGACGACCCTGATCCGGCACGTGCTGCAGAACGTCGACGGCCGGCGACTCGCCGTCATTGTCAACGAGTTCGGCGATGTCGGCATCGATGGCGAGATTCTTAAGGGCTGCGGCGACGCCGCCTGCCCGGAGGAGAACATCGTCGAGCTCGCCAACGGTTGCCTGTGCTGCACGGTGGCGGACGAGTTCGTGCCGGCGCTCAACGCCATTCTCGGCCGCACCCCGGCGATCGAGCACATCGTGATCGAGACTTCCGGTCTGGCGCTGCCGAAGCCCCTGGTGCAGGCGTTCCACTGGCCGGCGATCAAGAGCCGCGTCACCGTCGACGGCGTCGTTGCGGTGGTGGACGGCGCCGCGCTCGCGCAAGGCCGCGTCGCGGCCGATATCGACGCGCTCGCACGCCAGCGCGCGGCCGACGCGGCGCTCGATCACGACGATCCGATCGAGGAGGTGTTCGAGGACCAGATCGCCTGCGCCGATCTTGTCGTGCTCAACAAGCGCGATCTCCTCGACCCGGCCGGACTCGCTGCGGCGATCGCCGCGGTCCGCGAGGCGCTGCCGCGCACCGCCAAGATCGTGACCGCGGCCGACGGAAAGGTCGATCCGGCGGCGCTGCTCGGGCTCGGCGTCGGTACCGAGGACGACATCGCCAACCGCCGCACGCGGCACGACCTCGAGGAGGAGCACGACCACGACGATTTCGACAGCTTCGTCGTGACGCTGCCGGAGATCGCGGACCCTGCGGTGCTCGCCGCCCGCGTCGCCACCGTTGCCGAAGCCACGTCGGTGCTGCGCGTGAAGGGTTTCGCCGCGGTCGCCGGCAAGCCGATGCGGCTGTTGCTGCAGGCGGTCGGCTCACGTGTGACCCATCAGTACGACCGGCAATGGCGGCGCAGTGAGCCGCGCGAGGGCCGCTTGGTGGTGATCGGCCTCAAGGGCATCGACCGCGCGGCGATTGCACTGGCACTGGCTGGTTAACTTAGTCCTCCCCGCTTGCGGGGAGGGATGCAGCGAAGAGGCGTGATGCACCTGCTCACGACCACGTCCACCTCTCTCGACGAAGTCGTCGAGGCGGTCGATCTCGGCCAGCCGCCGGGCGAGATCGCGGTGCTCTCGTTCGCCGCGAGCGATCTCGCCGGCCTGGCGGCCGCCTGGGCCGTCGAGAAGGACGCGCTGCCGAGCGTGCGGCTCGCGCATCTCGCCGACCTGCGCCATCCGCTCTCGGTCGACCTGTGGATCGACCAAGTCGGGCGCCACGCCAAGGTGATCGTGGTGCGCCTGCTTGGCGGTCTTGACTTCTGGCGCTACGGCGTCGAGCGGCTTGCGGCACTCGCGCACGAGCGCGCTATCGCGCTCGCGCTGCTGCCGGGCGAAGACCGCGACGACCCACGGCTGGCCAATCTCTCGACCATGACGCCGCCCGAGCTCGATTGTTTGCTCGGCTTCTTCCGCGAGGGCGGACGGGAGAATCTGCGCGCGCTGCTGCGGCGTCTTGCGCACCGCACCGGTGGCACGGTGGAAATGCGCGAGCCGCAGCCGGTGCCGCGCACTGGCGGCTATCTGCCGGGCGTCGGTGCAGTCGATCTCGACCGGCTTGTTGCGTCACTCGCACCCGGCCGGCCGACGGTTCCGATCGTGTTCTACCGCGCCATGCTGCTTGCCGCGGACCTTGCGCCGATCGACGCGCTGTGCGCGGCACTGGCGGCACGCGGGCTGGCGGCGGCGCCGCTGGTCGTCACCAGCCTCAAGGACGAAACGGCGGCACAGTTCCTGCGTGGCGCGCTCGCGCGTCTCAATCCGGCGGCGATCGTCACGACCACGGCGTTCGCGACCGGCAATGCGGCAGAGCCGACGCCGCTCGACGGCCCGGACGTGCCGGTGCTGCAGGCGATCGTCGCCGCCACCAAGCGCACCGCTTGGCGTGACAGCCCGCGCGGGCTTGGCGCCGCCGATCTTGCCATGCACGTGGTGTTGCCCGAACTCGACGGCCGGGTGCTGGCCGGCGCCATCGCGTTCAAGCACCCGCTGCCGCCCCAGGAAGGTCTCGCCTTCACCGCGCTGGCCAACCGACCGGAGCCGGATCGGGTCGAGATGGTCGCCGACCGGATCGCCGCGCTGGTGCGGCTGCAACGCACCAAGCGGGCGGACCGGCGTATCGCCGTGCTCCTGCCGGACTACCCCGGCGCGCCCGGCCGCACGGGTTATGCGGTC
>DASZJC010000059.1:0-1728 GCA_035948495.1 Xanthobacteraceae bacterium
CGTATTTGATGGCGTTGTCGACGAGGTTGGCGAGCGCCTGGCTGATCAGCTCGCGATTGCCCCGCACCGGCGCCGGCTGCGGCGCGTCGATGCTCAGCCCGAGCCCCCGGTCGTCGGCCACCGGCTCGTAGAGGTCGGCAACCCCGCGCGCGATTTCGGCGGCGTCCACGTCCGCCATCTCCTCGCGGCCCTCGCCGGATTCCGCGCGCGCGATCATCAGCAGCGCGTTGAACGTGCGGATGAGCCCGTCGGATTCCTCGATCGTCGCCTCCAGCGCCTCGCGGTAGTCGGCTTCGCCCTTGGCCGAGCGCAAGGCTTCCTCGGCGCGATTGCGCAGCCGGGTGAGCGGCGTCTTGAGATCGTGGGCGATGTTGTCGGACACCTCCTTGAGGCCGCGCATCAGCACCTCGATGCGGTCGAGCATGGCGTTGAGGTTGCCGGCGAGGCGGTCGATCTCGTCGCCGGTGCCGGCGATGGGCAGGCGGCCGCCGAGGTCGCCGGCCATGATCGTCTGGGTCGTGCCGGTCATGGCGTCGACCCGCCGCAGCACCCGGCGGGTGACGAACAGGCCGCCGGCGAGCCCGAGCACGACCATGAGCCCGATCAGCCAGCGCAGCGCCGAGAACACGATGTCGAGCAGGCGCTCGCGCTCGTCGACGTCGCGGCCGACCAGCAGGCGAAAGCCGCCGGGCAGCTGCTCGACGCGGGCGAGCGCGTGGTGCTGGGCGCCCTCCGCCTCGTCGAGCCGGCGGTAGGCGGTCTCCACCCAGCCGGCGTGGTCGAGCACGCCCGGGGTGAGCGAGCCGACGTTGCCGGCGAGCCCTTCGCCGGTGAAGGTGGTGATGAGGTAAAGGTTCGAGCTCGGCCGTCGCGCGCGGCTGTCGATGACGATGACCAGCCGGCGGATGCCGGAGAGGCGATACTGCTCGGTGAGCCCGGTGATCTCCGCGTCGACCGTCTCCTTGATCTGCTCGGTGATCAGCCGGTTGGTGTTCCAGGCGAAATAGCCGAGCAAAAAGACCGCGGCGAGCGCGAACACGGCGAGATAAACGAGGGTGAGCTTGAACGTCGTCGTGCGGAACACGTGCACGAGCTTGGCGGCGCCGACGCGCAGGGCTTCAGCTCTTGCCGTCACGGATCACGTAGCCGGCGCCGCGCACGGTGTGCAGCAGCGACCGCGCGTACCCCTTGTCGATCTTCGCGCGCAACCGCGACATGTGCACGTCGATGACGTTGGTCTGCGGATCGAAATGATAGTCCCACACGTTCTCCAGCAGCATGGTGCGGGTCACCACCTGGCCGGCGTGCTTCATCAGGTATTCGAGCAAGCGGAACTCGCGCGGCTGCAGCGCGATCTCGGCGTCGCCGCGGCTTACCCGGTGCGACAGCCGGTCGAGTTCGAGATCGCCGACGCGGTAGACGGTCTCCTCGTTGCGCCCGCCGCGCCGGCGCGCCAGCACCTCGACGCGCGCGGCAAGCTCGGCGAAGGAGTAGGGCTTGGGCAGGTAGTCGTCGCCGCCGGCGCGCAGGCCCTTGACCCGGTCGTCGACCTGGCCGAGCGCCGAGAGGATGAGCACCGGCGTCTCGACGCCCTCGGCGCGCAACTGGCCGATCACCGCAAGCCCGTCGCGCTTGGGCAGCATGCGGTCGACCACCAGCACGTCGTATTGGCCCTCGAGCGCGAGCGCGAACCCCTCCTCGCCGTCCGCCGCCCGGTCGGCCACGTGC
>DASZJC010000060.1:0-8762 GCA_035948495.1 Xanthobacteraceae bacterium
CGGCCGGGCGGGCGACCAGCATGAGGGTCGCGGCCACGAGCAGCGCGGGGCCGGCGGTCGCCGGCAGCCGTCCCGGCCACACCAGGAGGCCGAGCAGCACGAACATCACGATCTGCGCCAGCCAGGTGACCGCGTCGAGAAACACGATGACCGTGTTGTGCGCGCGCGTGCGCCGGTTGCCGACCACGATTCCGGCGAGATACGCGGCGAGGAAGCCCGACGCATGCAGCGCGGACGCCACCCCGAACACGACCAGCGCCGCGGTGGCGACGAACGGCGCGTGCAGCCCCTGCGGCAGGTCGAGCCGGTTGAGCACCCACGCCATGGCGCGGCCGCCGATGATGCCGACCGCCGCGCCGAGGAGCGCCTGTTGCGCGAGGGTGAGCGCTATCGCCGACCAGGGTTGGTCGCCCAACGTGAGAATCTCGATCAGCACCACGGCGAGAAAGACCGCGAACGGATCGTTGGTGCCGGATTCGACTTCGAGGGTGGCGCCGACGCGCGGGCGCAGCCGCAGGCCGCGCGCATGAATAAGAAAGAACACCGCCGCCACGTCGGTCGAGCCCACCACGGCCCCGACCAGGAAGGCTTCGAGCCAGCTGATGCCGAGCGTCGCCTTGGCGACCGGGGCGGTGATAGCCGCCGTCAGCAGCACGCCGACCGTGGCGAGCACGCCGGCGGGCGCCAGCACGGTGCGGAAGGTGGAGAAGCGGGTGCGCAGGCCGCCGTCGAACAGGATCAGCGCAAGCGCGATCGAACCGACCGTGTAGGTCGAGCGCAGGTCGTCGAAATGGATGCCGCCCGGGCCGGCCTCGCCGGCTAGCATGCCGATGATGAGAAAAACCAACAGCAGCGGCGCGCCGAAGCGCAGCGCCACGAGGCTCGACATGATGCCGGCGAGCACCACCACGGCGCCGAGCAGGATCGTCAGACTGACCGCGTCGAGCGATGCCATGGGCAATTCCTTGCGCACATTGGACGGTGGCACACGCGGTTCGGCAATGGATTTGATGATGAAGCGTTCCCCGGGCGCAGCGCAGCACGAAGTGTTGCGCTGCAGACCCGGGGTCCAGGGGCCACCTTCGGATCCGTCGATGAGCGTTGTCTGCGACGGATGCGCATAATGGACCCCGGACCAGCGGCGCACCGTTCCGCTGCGCTCCACGCTGCGCCGCATCCGGGGAACGCCGGGGAATCACCCCTGCGGCTGCGCCTGCTTGTGCGCGCGCAAGGCCGCGAGGCGGCGGTCGCGCCAGCGCGTGCGCGCGGCCAGTTGCTCCGCGCTCGGCGCTTCGCCCCATTCGGCGAGGATGCGCGCGACCTTGTCGTCGCCGTACACGTCCGGTCCGGCCGGCACGCTCTGCAGCCGGCGATAGAAGCCGGTGTAGCGGGCGCAGTAATCGGCGATGCCGCCGGGCGCGTTGAGCTCGATCGTCTCGAACGGCCCCATGAACGACCAGCGCAGGCCGAGCCCGTCCTTGAGCGTCTTGTCGAGGTCCTGGGGCGACACGACCCCGTCGCCCACCAGGCGGAACGCCTCGGCGAGCAGCGCCCCCTGCAAGCGGTTGAGCACGAAGCCCTCGATCTCCCGGCGCACAACGATGGGGACCTGGCCGACCGCGAGATAGACCGCCTTCGCCCGTTCGATCGTTTCCGGCGCGGTCCACGGGCTGCCGACCAGTTCGACCAGGGGCACCAGGTGCGGCGGGTTGACCGGATGGGCGACGAGGCAGCGGTGGCGGCCCGAGAGGCCTTCGGTGAACAGGCTCGCCACGATCGCCGAGGTGGAGGACGCGAGGATCGCATCCGGTGCCGCGCGCCGATCAAGCTCGGCGAAGATGGCGCGCTTGGCCTCGACGGTCTCTGGCACGTTCTCCTGCACGAAGCTCGCGCCGTCGACGGCGGCCGCAAGGCTCGCCGCTGCGCGCACCCGGGTAGCGGCGCCGCCGGGATCGTCGGCCAGCCCGTGCTCGGCAAGCGCGCGCAGCCCCTCGCCGATGCGGCCGAGCCCCGCTTCGGCGACGCCCGGGACGCTATCGTGCAGCGCCACCTCCCAACCGGCGCGCGCGAACACCATGGCCCATGCCCGGCCGATGAGGCCCGCCCCGATCACCGCCACTTTGGCCATCCCCGCCTCCTTGATTCCCGTCCGCCTGTCCTAAGCGACTGAAATCGCGCCCGAAAAAAGTTCGCCGATCCCTTTGAACCGGCCGCCCCGGTGGCGCGACCAATACCCATGACGGCCTTCAAGTCCAACGGTTAGGTCGGCGCGTCCGCCCCCCTTCCACCCCCGCGCCGATCCCCAGACCCGCCCGAACAGTCCCCGTTCGGGCGGGTCGACCTTTTTGGCTTACCTCTCCCCGGAGGGGAGAGGTTGCGCGCGGCCCAGCTCCAGCACGACGGTCTCGTCGGACAATTCGCGTGCGCGCTTGGCGTTCTGCTCGATCATCAGCACGGTGATGCCGCCGGCGCGCAGGCGGCGCAGGATCGCGAACAGCTCGGCAATCATGATGGGCGACAGGCCGATCGACGGCTCGTCGATCAGCATGAGTTTCGGCTCGAGCATGAGCGCGCGCGCAATCTCCAGCATCTTCTGCTCGCCGGCCGAAAGGGTCGCGGCCGCGCGATCGGCCTTGGCGCCCAGCACCGGAAAGCGGTCGAGAGCAGTCGCGAGCCGTCGCGTCACGTCGGCATTCTTTTCGGCCGCGACCCCGCCCAGCTCGATATTGTTCCGCACCGACAGCTCGGGAAAAACGTTGCGCCCCTGCGGCACGTAGCAGATGCCGCGCCCGATCAGCGCGCGCGGCGGCAGGCCGGTGATGTCCGCACCCTCGAAGTGCACGCGGCCGCTGCGCGGGTGCAGCGCGCCGAAGATCGTCTCGAACAAGGTCGACTTGCCGGCGCCGTTCGGGCCGATGACGGTCGTGATAGTGCCGCGCCGCACCGCGAGCGAGACGCCGTCGAGGATCGTCGTCGCGCCGTAGCCGGCGACGAGATCTTCCACGACGAGGATCGGGTCAGCGTCCAAGGTAGGCCTCGATCACGCCCGCGTCGCGCCGCACGGTGTCGGGATCGCCCGCCGCGATGACGCGGCCCTCCGCCAGCACGAGGATGCGCGTGCACAAGGACATGACGAACTCCATGTCGTGCTCGATGATCGCGAAGGTGGCGCCGGCCTGGACGTTGATCGCGCGCAGCCGCTCGCGCAAATCCGCCAGCACGCTCGGATCGACGCCCGCGGCCGGCTCGTCGAGCAGCACGAGGCGCGGCCGCGCCATGAACGCCATGGCGGCGTCGAGCAGTTTCTGCTGGCCGTAGCCGAGGGTGCCGGCGGTCTGATCGGCGAGGCCGTCGAGGCGGAAGAAGCTCAGCATCTCGGCGGCCGTGTCCGCCAGCCCGGCGTCGGGCCGGCCGACGAGGCGCGACCACAGGGTGCCGCGGTGCTCCTGGCCGGCGAGGATGAGGTTGTCCCTCACGGTGAGCTGGGGAAACAGCTGCAGCAGCTGGAACGTGCGGGCGAGCCCGAGCCGGCTCAGGTCGCAGGCGCGCATGCCGGTGACCGCGCGGCCGTCGAGCCGCACCTCCCCGGCCGTCGGCTTGAGCTGGCCAAGGATGCAGTTGAACAGGGTCGACTTGCCGCTGCCGTTCGGGCCGATGATGCCGAGGATCTCGCCCCGGTTCACCTCGAACGACACGCCGTCGACCGCGACGATGCCGCCGAAGCGCTTGCTCAGGTTATGCACGCTCATGAGCGCGCTCATGGCGGCGCCTTGGCGGCCGCAGCGCGCGGCCGCGCGAACGCCGTCATGAGCCGCTCGCCGAGCCCGATCAGCCCGGTCGGGCAGAACGCCATCAGCACGATGGCCGCGAGCGCGTACGCGAAGAGGTAATAGTTCTGGGCAAAGCGCAGCCCTTCCGGCAGCACCACCGCCACCGCCGCGCCGAGGAACGGCCCGAAGAAACAGCCGGAGCCGCCCATCACCACCATCAGCAGGAGGCTGACCGACATGGTCAGCGAGAACGGCGTCGGGTCGACGTATTGCAGCAGCGCGGCGTAGAGCACGCCGGATACGCCGCCGAGGCCGGCGCCGAGCGCGAACGCCATGACCGCATAGCGGCGCGTGTCGACGCCGAGCGCGGCGGCGCGCAGCGGGTTCTCGCGCAGCGCCGCGAGGGCGCGGCCCCACGGCGAGCGGACCAGCCACCAGACTGCCGCCGATGCAACGATGAGATTCAGCAAACAGAAGTAATAACAGCCGAGCGGCGCCGCGGTGGAGAGGCCGAGGACGCTCGGCCGCGGCACGCGGTTGATCCCGTACATGCCGCCGGTCAGCCATTCCTCGTTGCGGAACATGAGGAACACGAACGTGCCGAACGCGAGGGTGATGAAGGCGAGATAGGGCCGCCGCACGCGCAGCGCCGGGTAGCCGAGCCCCCAGCCGATCGCGCAGCACGCGGCGAACGCCAGCACGTAGGCTGCTGCGAACGGCCAGCCGCGGGTGGTCAACAGCGCGG
This sequence comes from Xanthobacteraceae bacterium, assembly GCA_035948495.1. Classification (GTDB taxonomy): domain Bacteria; phylum Pseudomonadota; class Alphaproteobacteria; order Rhizobiales; family Xanthobacteraceae; genus AP-16. The sequence goes on from DASZJC010000060.1 coordinate 4,516, forward strand.
TGACGTAGGCGCCGATGCCGACGAACGCGCCCTGCCCCAGCGACACCAGGCCGGCATAGCCGAATGTGAGATTGAGCCCGATCGCGGCGATCGTGGTGATCGCCCACAGGCTGAGCACGTAGACGCCGTAGGCCGTGAGCCCGAACGGCGCCGCGATCAGCACGACGGCGGCAACCGCAGCGGCTGCAGTGCGCAGTGCAGTCGCGCTCATACGGGCTCCTCGACGCGCCCGAGCAGGCCTTGCGGCCGGAACAGGACGACCGCGAGCAGGATCGCGAGCGGCAGCGCGCTGCGATAGGCGGCGGAGAGATAAGCGGCGGAGAGATTGTCCATGAACCCGAGCAGCAGCCCGCCCGCGATGGCGCCGCGCATGTTGAGGCCGCCGGCGATCGCCGCGACGAAGGCGTAGAGGCCGAGCCATTCGCCGTTGGTGAAGTTCGCGAGATAGACCGGGGTGATCAGGATCGCGGCGAGCGCGGTCAGCGCCGCGTTGATCAGGAACGTGTAGAGGATCATGCGCTCGACCGGGATGCCGAGGATGCGCGCCACGCCGGGATTCTGCGCCGTTGCCTGTATGCTGCGCCCGGTCCGGGTGTGGTCGAGGAACGCCTGAAGCGCCGCGACCGCCGCGACCGCGATCGCGATCACCAGGAGGCTTTGCAGCGACACGATGGCGCCGGCGATCGACACGTTGGCGGCGCCGCCGAGCGGCGGGAACGCCTGCGCTTCGGCGCCGTAGAACGCCTTCACGCCCTCCTTGAGCAGCAGCCCGAGCGCGATGGTGGAGATCACGAGCGGCAAGGCGCCGTGCCGGATCGTCGGCGCGACCACGGCTTGTTTGAACAGCCAGCCGAGCACGAGGACGCCGGTCGCGATGCCGACGAGGATGGCCGCCGGGAACGGCAGGCCGAGCGCGTTCATCGCAAACAAAACGAAGAACGCCGGCAACATCACGAACTCGCCTTGGGCGAAGTTGATGGTCTGCGACGCTTGCCACAGCAAGGTGAAGCCGATCGCCGCCAGCGCGTAGACCGCGCCGGTCGCGAGCCCCGCGACGAGGAGCTGGAGGACGTCGGCCACGTTCGAGCACCTATTGCCAACGCTCCGTCATGGCCGGGCTTGTCCCGGCCATCCACGTCTTTGCTGGTGGTAGCGCTTAAGACGTGGATGCCCGGCACAAGGCCGGGCATGACGAGGCAGAGTTTGATGCGGCGTCATTTCCTGAAGTCGGCAAAGGCCCTGCCGTTCGCTTCGCTGGCCGCTACTCCGCCGCCGCGCGGCCGGCCGCGACCGCCTCCTCGGCGATCGGATTGCGCAGCACGCCGATGCCCTCGATCTCGATCTCGCACGCGTCGCCCGGGCGCATCCACAGCGGCGGCTTGCGCGCATGGCCGACGCCCGAGGGCGTGCCCGTGGCGACGATGTCGCCCGGCTCGAGCGTCATCGCCTGGGTCAGGTCGACGATGGTCTCGGCAACCGGGAAAATCATGTTGGCGGTGTTGTCCGATTGGAGCACCTGGCCGTTGAGCCGGCTTTCGATCTTGAGCCCCTTGGCGCCGGGCGGCAGCGCCTCGGCCTCGATCACCCACGGGCCGAAGCCGCCGGTGCGGTCGAAATTCTTGCCCATGTCCCACTGGCTGGTGCGGCGCTGGAATTTGCGGATCGAGCCGTCGTTGAAGCAGGAGTAGCCGGCGATGCAGCCGAGCGCGTCGGTGAGGCTCGCGTGCTTCATGCGGCGGCCGATCACGACCAGCAGCTCGGCCTCGTAATCGAGGGTTTCCGAGGCGAACGGCCGGATGATCGGCGCGAGATGCGGCGTGAGCGAAGTCCGGCAGCGCATGAAGATCGAGGGAAATTCCGGCTTCTGATGCCCGCCCTCCTTGGCGTGCTCGAGATAATTGAGGCCGAGGCAGACGATCTTGCCGGGGCGCGCCACCGGCAGCGCGAAGGCGAGGCCGGCGAGCGGAAGCCGCGCGGATGAAGGCGCGCGCTTGGCGACGTCGCTGAGCGGCTTGAGGTCGCCGTCGTTGTCGGCGAGCCATCGGCCGAGGTCGCTCGGCACCCGCGGATCGGCCGCCTGAAGGTCGATCACGCTGTCGCCTTCGACCACCCCGAGCCGCAACGCCTTGTCCTTCTCGAATCCGACGATCTTCATGATCCGCACCGTCTTGCTGTCGCCTCGCCGGTCCGCCGGCCGTCCGCAAAGCCAGCTATAGCAGGCGCGCCGTGCGACGGCACGGGCCGGCATTTTCACGAAATGACCCCGGCCGCGCCATAAAGCGTCGATGACGCGCCATAAACCGCCGATAGCGTCCAGCCGGTCGGGGGATGGTTACTCGCCCTTGGCCGGGCGGTCCCGGTCGCTCAGGTTGCCCCCTGCCGATCGGGACCGACTCCGGGGGCTGTGCCACGCGCCCGATTCATGTAAGACCTCTTCACATGCGATGGTCGAGAGATGCGGGCCGCCGCGGCTATCACCACGGCAACCTGCGCGAGGCGCTGATCCGCGGCGCGCTCGAGCTGATCGCCGACAAGGGGCCGGCGGGGTTTACCGTGGCGGAGGCCGCGCGCTCGGCGGGGGTGAGCCCGGGTGCGCCTTACCGGCATTTTCGCGACCGCGACGACCTGATGGCGGACGTGGCGCGGCGCGGGTTCGAGCGCTTCACCGCCGAGCTTGCGCGCGCGTGGGACGAGGGCCGCCCCGATGCGCTGCGCGCGTTCGAGAACCTCGGCCGCGCTTATCTCGCCTTCGCGCGCGACGAGCCCGCCTATTACGCCGCCATGTTCGAGGCGGCGTTGCCGCTCCAGGATCACCCCGAGCTGGCGCAGGCGGGCGAGCGCGCGTTCGCGATCCTGCGCCGGGCGGCGGAGACGCTGAGCGCGCGGGCGCCCGAGGGCAAGCGCCCGCCCGCGATGATGATGGCCCTGCACGTCTGGGCGCTCTCGCACGGCATCGCCTCGCTGTTCGCCCGCGGCGACGCCGGCCGCCGCACGCTCCCCATGTCGGCCGAGGAACTGCTGGAAGCCGGAGTGCTCGTCTACCTGCAGGGCCTTGGGCTGATGGGGTCAAGCGCGCCGGAGAAATCCTGAGCTTCGCGCGTCTTGCGTTAACCGACTGATATATTTGCCGAATAACTCCGCGCGCGACCGGCCTCTTGACAATGCCCGCGCACTGGCGCATGTAAATGTAAGTTACATTTACATGAGGCCGCCATGGATATCACCGCGAAGCTCGACGAAGTCCCCAAGCCGATCTGGATTGCCCTCATGATCCTGGGCTTCATCGCCTACTGGCCGATCGGGCTCGTCATCCTCGCCTATCTCATATGGAGCAGACGCATGGGCTGTTGGTCGCACGGCCGCGCCGGCCGCTGGCACAATGACGGCAAGGACCGCTTCCAGGGCGCCGGGCGCTGGCACGGCCCGACGAGCGGCAACCGCGCCTTCGATGAATATCGCGAAGATACGTTGCGCCGGCTCGAGCAGGAGCAGCGCGAGTTCGTCGAGTTCCTCGACCGCCTGCGCTTCGCCAAGGACCGCGCCGAGTTCGACCAGTTCATGGCCGACCGCCGCGCGCGCCCGCCGGGCCCCGAGCCGCAGCCGCAGCCGCAGGCGTGAAGCTTTCCTCGTCATTGCGAGCGACCCGCCTTCGCTCGCCCGGCGAGCTACGGCGGGTTTGAGTCCGCCGAAGCGCGGAGCGCGAAGGCGGAAGCGAAGCAATCCAGGGCCGCGCGCGCGGCGACCGCCGCTCCTGGATTGCTTCGTCGCCCTTCGGGCTCCTCGCAATGACGATGCGCTCACATCCGTGACTGCAGGAAGGTCGCCAGTGCCGCGAGCGCGGCTGCGCCGATTTTCATCACACCCCTGGCCGCGCCGGCCGATGTTTGTGGAAAAGCTTACTTGTGATGCCGCATAACGATCATGCTATTGTCAAAGCGACGGACTCCAGGGGTTGTTTCATGCGCGGCGGTCGGGGACGGCGGACGCAACACCGTGCCGGTGCGGCCGCGCGCCCGCCCGAGGTCGACATCGGCGCGCTCACCCGCCTGATCGGCTACATGCTGCGGCGGGCGCAAATTACGGTGTTCCAGGACATCTTTCGCGCGTTCGCCGAGGTCGGCATCCGGCCGGCGCAATTCTCCGTGCTCACCGTCATCGCGCATAATCCCGGCCGCACCCAGTCTCAGGTCTCGGCCGCGCTCCGCATCAAGCGCACCAACTTCGTCGCCCTGCTCGACAGCCTGGAG
>DASZJC010000061.1:0-5354 GCA_035948495.1 Xanthobacteraceae bacterium
CGCCGGCCGGATCGAGCAGGCCGGCGCGCCGCGCGACGTGTTCAACGCGCCGAAGACCGCGTTCGTCGCGCAGTTCATCGGCGGGCACAACGTCATCGCGACCGAGCGCGGCCCGATCGCCGTGCGGGCCGACCGGCTGAAGCTGGGCCTGCCGGCAACCGCGCCCAGCCGCCTGTCGGCGACGGTGCGCAGCGTCGAATACCAGGGCACGCATTTGCAGATCACGCTCGCGACGCCCGACGCGACCGAGCTGACCGCCACCTTGAGCGAAGCCGAATACGATTCGACGCCGGTGCGTCCCGGCGAAACCGCGGTCGTCGACTGGAGCGACCGCGACGTCCACCGCTTGTCCGAGGGCGCTTAAGCCCGACCTGCCAGAGGAGCATGCCAATGCCGAAGAAGAACGGTTTCCGCGACGGCGTCTCGCGCCGCGCGATGCTGAAGGGCGCCGGCGCCGTCGCCGGCACGGCGCTCGGGTCGCGCGCGATCACCGGATTTCCCGCGGTGCACGCGCAGGAACCCAAGGTCCTGCGCTATCTCGGCACCGCGGTGAACCAATCCGCCGACATCGCCAAGAAGGCCAAGGAAGATACCGGCATCACCATCGAATACATTCCGGTGACCACCGACGAGGTCACCAAGCGCGCGATCACCCAGCCGAACTCCTTCGACATCCTCGACGAGGAATATTTCTCGCTCAGGAAGGTGATCCCGTCGGGCAACCTCATCGGCATGGACGCCAAGCGCATCAAGAACGCCGAGAAGATCACTCCGATCTTCACCAAAGGCGAGCTGCCCAACGGCAAGAAGATCGGCGACCAGGGAACCGCGCCCAAGAAGGTGTTCTATCTCGAAGCGCAGAACTCGAAGAAATTCGCTTCCGCGCCGACCCAGTGGATCACCCTGATCCCGACCACCTACAACGCCGACACGCTCGGCATCCGGCCGGACCTTATCAAGCGGCCGATCGAAAGCTGGAAGGAGCTGCTCAATCCGGAATTCAAGGGCAAGGCGGCGATCCTCAACATTCCCTCGATCGGCATCATGGACGCGGCCCTCGTGGTCGAGGCGCTCGGTCAGCACAAATACGCCGACAAGGGCAACATGACGAAGGCCGAGATCGACCTCACCATGAAGGTGCTGACCGACGCCAAGAAGGCCGGGCAGTTCCGCGCCTTCTGGCAGGACTTCAACGAGAGCGTCAACCTGATGGCGTCGGGCGAAGTGGTGATCCAGTCGATGTGGTCGCCGGCGGTGACCGCGGTGCGCTCGAAGGGAATCCCCTGCATCTACCAGCCGCTCAAGGAGGGGTACCGCGCGTGGGCGGCGGGCTTCGGCATCCCGCGCACGCTCACCGGGCGCAAGGCCGATCTCGTCTACGAGTTCGTCAACTGGTTCCTCGACGGCTGGGCCGGGGCCTATCTCAACCGCCAAGGCTATTACTCCGGCGTGCTGGAGACCGCCAAGTCCAAGATGGAGCCCTACGAGTGGGCCTACTGGATGGAAGGCAAGCCGGCCGAGAAGGACATCCACGCGCCGGACGGCACGCTGCTGGAAAAGGCCGGCACCGTGCGCGACGGCGGCTCCTACGAGGCGCGCATGGGCTCGGTCGTGTGCTGGAACTCGATAATGGACGAGAACGACTACCTCGTGAAGAAGTGGAACGAATTCATCGCCGCGTGAGGCGTGACGTACCAGTCGTAATCGCCGCCAAAGTGAGCGTGAAACAAACGCGACGTCATCCTGAGGAGGCCGCGAAGCGGCCGTCTCGAAGGATGGAAACAATCGCCGTGCTTGTGGCCATCCTTCGAGACGCTCGCGCGACTTCGTCGCGCTCGCTCCTCAGGATGACGCCGAGTTTGTTTCACAGCGCGGTCAGAGCCTGACGCACGCGCGACGCCGGGACGCGCAGCATGGCCAGTGAACTCGTATCGGCTCGATCGGGCGGCAGCCTGATCGATTCCTCCGCGGCTGCTGCGCCGGCGGCGCCCGCCCGCGCGCGGATATTCGCCGGCGAGGCCCCGGCGTGGCTGCAGGTCGCGCCGCTCGCGGCGGTGTTCGTCGTGTTCTTCCTGGTGCCGCTGGCGCTCACCGTGATGGTGAGCTTCTGGGACTATACCGAGTACGAGATCGTCCCGGCCTTTACGCTGCGCAGCTACGTCGAGACGTTCGAAGGATGCCTCGACCAGCTGCCCGGCCTTTGCGTCACCCTCAAGACCTATCTGTCCACCATCGAGTTCTGTGTCGTCGTCTGGCTGGTGACGCTCGTCGTCGGCTTCTTCGTCGCCTATTTCCTGAGCTTTCACGTCCGTTCGGCCACCACTCAGATCGCGCTGTTCCTGGTGTGCACGATCCCGTTCTGGACCTCGAACATCATCCGCACCATTTCCTGGATCCCTCTGCTCGGGCGCAACGGCCTGTTCAACTCCGCGCTGATCAAGGCGGGCCTCATCCATGAGCCGATCGAGTGGCTGATCTTCTCGGATTTCTCGGTGATCATGTCGCTCGTGCATCTCTACACACTGTTCATGATCGTGCCGATCTTCAACTCGATGATGCGGATCGACCGCTCGCTGCTCGAGGCCGCCTACGACGCCGGCGCGTCCGGCTGGCAGGTGCTGTGGAACGTCGTCATTCCGCTGTCGAAGCCCGGCATCGTCATCGGCTCGATCTTCGTCGTCACCATCGTGATGGGCGATTTCGTCACCGTCGGCGTCATGGGCGGCCAGCAGATCGCCTCGGTCGGCAAGGTCATCAACACCGAGATGACCGCGCTGCAGTTCCCGCCGGCGGCGGCGAACTCGGTGATCCTGCTGATCGCGGTGCTGTTCATCATCTGGGCGCTCACGCGCCTGGTCGACATCCGCAAGGAGCTGTGAGCGATGCGCGAGACCCGCGGCGCCGCCTTCTACTGGCTGGCATTGCTGTTCGCTCTGTTCGTGCTGTTTCTCTACGGCCCGATGATCACGATCGTCATTCTGTCGTTCCAGGGTCCCGAGGGCGGGCTCACGTTCCCGATGAACGGGGTGTCGCTGCACTGGTTCGCCAAGCTGTGGGAAGGGCTCGGGGTCGTCGACATCTGGGCGGCGTTCCGCCGCTCGCTGTGGCTCGGCCTGGTGGTGATGGTGCTGACCGTCGTGCTCTCCTTGCTCGCCGGGCTTGCCTTCCGCAAACGCTTCGGCGGCGCGACCGTGCTGTTCTACGTCGTCGTGGCGAGCCTGATCGTTCCCTCGATCGTGGTCTCGCTCGGCATCGCGCTCGAGTTCCGGATGATCGACGACGCAGTGAAAGCCGCGGCGGACGCCTTCGGCTTGACCTCAATGAGCGAAACCTACGCCACCGCCATGGGCCTCTACACGTCCGGCCTCGGCGCGCAGCTGACCTGGACCTTGCCGTTCGGGCTCCTCATCATGTTCGCGATCTTCAACCGCTTCGACCGCCGCTACGAGGAGGCGGCGCGCGATCTCGGCGCGACGCCGTGGCAGAGCTTCGCCCACGTCGTGCTGCCGATCATCGGCCCGAGCGTCATCGGCATCGGCCTGTTCGGCTTCACCCTGTCGTGGGACGAGGTGGCGCGCTCGAGCCAGGCGATCGGCGACCGCAACACCCTGCCGCTCGAGTTGCGCGGGCTGACCACCACCGTCACCAATCCGCAAATCTACGCGCTCGGCACGGTGACGACGGGCGTGTCGTTCGCGGTGATCTTCGCCGCGCTCGGCCTCATCGTGCTGCTGCGCCGGCGCCAGGCGCGGCACGGGTCGGATGCCGGGAAGGGCGTGTAGCGCGCATGAGGCGCGCAGCGCCGTAATCCGCCACAAATCGCCTTTGGTAAGAAACCGGCACGTAATGATTATGCTGATATCCGGGCATTCAATGCGGTCGTTAGGCGGCTTGTCGCACGGCGCTGTCCCGCGCCGCTTTCAGCGCGCCGGCCCACCAAGCCAGCTGATCCAGCATGCCGTTTGCGTTCTGGTTGAGGTGAGGCAGCTCGCCGAGCTTCTTGCCCTCTTTGACCACCGCCAGATAATCCGGGAAGAGGATGTGCACGGCTGCGCGGATCGGCGCCATCTGCAATTCGATCGCGTTGAGCCGCAGCTGCTCGACCGCGCGGGCGCCGCCGACGCCGCCGTAGCCGACGAACGCCACCGGCTTATTGTTCCATTCCTGGTAGCCGTAGTCGAGCGCATTCTTGAGGACGGCCGCCGGTCCGTGATTATATTCGGCCGCGGTGAAAACGTAGGCGTCGAACCCGGCCACTTTCTGCTGCCAGCGCCGCGCGGCCTCGCTCTTCGATGGCGCGTAGAGGGGCGAAGCCTCCTCCGCGAACAGCGGCATCGGGTAATCCTTCAGATCGATCACTTCGACGTCGAAATCGCCGCGTTGGCGCGCGACCTCCGCAATCCACTGCGCGGGATGATCCGCGAAGCGGTTCGGCCGAATGCTGCCGATGACGACGGCAAGCTTGGGTTTGCTCATGCTCATAGCTCCGCTCCTTCTGCTGCCCGCAAGATGGACGCGGAGGAGGGGGGTTGATAAGCTCGAATAATCCGCATGAGCTATGCCGGATTCCCGAAGAATGACGGTGGCCATGGCGACCCCGGGTTTTGCCGAAACGAACGCGTTCGTGGCGGTGGTCGAGCAGAAGAGCTTCACCAAGGCGGCGAAGCAGCTGGGGCTCTCCCCGCCGCGCGTGAGCGAAATGGTGCGCAACCTCGAGGAGCGGCTGGGGGTGCGCCTGGTCGAGCGCACCACGCGCTCGGTCGCCCCGACCGCGGCCGGCGAGCGCCTGATCGAGCGGCTGCGCCCGGTGCTCGACGAGTACCAGGCGGCGTTCGAAGCGGCGAACGAGTTCCGCAGCAAGCCGGCCGGCCTGCTGCGCCTCACGGTCGCGCCCCCCGCGGCGGATTTCGTGCTCGCGCCGGTGATCCCGCGCTTCCTCGCGCTCTATCCGGAGATCAGCCTCGACATTTCGGTCGACGGCGCGCTCGCCGACATGGTCGCCGGCCGTTTCGACGCCGGCATCCGGCCGGGCGAGCGCGTCGCGCGCGACATGATCGCGGTGCGCGTGAGCGACGAACAGCCCTTCGTCGTCGCCGCGTCACCCGCTTATCTCGCGCGCCGCGGCGAGCCGAAGTCGCCGCACGAGCTTGCGGCGCATGACTGCATCCGCCTGCGCCTGCCGAGCGGCGCATTCTTTCCGTGGCGCTTCCGCGTCAACCGGCGGATCGTCGAGGTTCACGTCGAGGGGCCGCTGATCGTCAACGGGAGCACAATCCCGCTGCAGGCCGCGATCGACGGCGTCGGCCTTGTTCAGCTGCCGCTCGCGTATGTCGCGGGCGAGCTTGCGGCGGGAC
>DASZJC010000062.1:0-4286 GCA_035948495.1 Xanthobacteraceae bacterium
TCCTGGTTGATGTAGTGGCTCGGGCTGATTTTCCAGCCCTTCACGTACGAGCGCAGCGGGACGATGCGGTTCCAATAGGTCATCATCATCTCGTGCGCCTCGGTGTCGAGCACGCGCTTCTCGAACTCGCGCATCAGCGCGCGCTGCTTCCCGGCGTCGGTCTCGTGCAGCATCTTCTGATAGATGTCGATCTCCGCCTGATCGTTGTATTGCCCGTAATTCTCGTTGAAGACCTCGTGCGGCAGGTATTTCTGCACGTCGAGCAGCGGGTTCACCACGCTGTTGCAGCTCGCCTCGACGACGACGTCGAAATTGCCGGTGCGCATCGACTCGAACCACGGGCCGGTCGGCACCACGCGCTGGGTCACCTGCAGCCCGACCTTGCTCCACTCGTCGATCAGCCAGGTGGCGACGAACTTGTAGGGCTGGTCGACGTTGCGGTTGAGCAGCTCGAACTTGAGGCCCTCCGCCCCCGCCTCCTTGAGCAGGCGGCGCGCCTCGGCGCGCGATTTCTCGATGTCGGGCCAGTAGCCGGCGAGCGTCTCCAGCTCCGCCTTGGTGGCGGCGAGCGGCGAGCCGGGGAAGACGATGCCGCCGACGGTCTTGACGTCGGCGATGCGCGAGAGCGCGGGCGCGCCGTGCCACTGGTCGATCGCCAGCGTGAGCGCGCGGCGCACCCGCACGTCGTCGAACGGCTTGCGCTTGTGATTGGGCGTGATCACGTTGCCGCAGTTCCAGTCGCTCGTCTGCATGACGACCTTGTCGCCCAGCTCGCGCACCAGCTCGTCGCGCGCCGAGGGCGGCAGGCCGCGGAACTCGCCCGCCGCGCGGTCGGCCCGAATGGCGTCGATGCGGACCGCCTGCTTGGGCGCGTAGATGGCGGTGAAGCCGTCGAGATAAGGCTGGCCCGGGTGATAATAGTCCGGGTTGCGCACGCCCTTGACCGACTGGCCGGTCTCGTAGCCCGCGAACTTGAACGGGCCGGACCCCATGATGTTCTTCTCGTACCAGCGCGGATTCTTGTCGAGGATCGCCTTCTCGTAGATCCAGTTGAACGGATCGGCGAGCGCCGGCAGGAAGGCGTTGGTCGCAAACTTCAGGTGGAACACCACGGTCGCGGGATCGGGCGCCTCCACCTTGTCGACCATGACGTAGTAGCTCTCGCGCGCGCTCACGAGGCCCTCGGGCGGATGGACGATCGCCTCCCAGGTCGCGGCGACGTCGGCGGCGGTGAGCGGGGTCCCGTCGTGGAACTTCACGCCCGGGAGGATCTTGAACGTGTAGGTCTTGCCGTCGTCGGTCGGCGTCGGCATGTCGGTGCACAGGTCGCACACGAAGTCCGTGGTCGAGGACGGATTGTCGGGGTTGACGCGGACCAGCACGCTGTAGAACGGCGCCGCCGCGTGCACCGTGGCGAAGGTGGTCTCGCGGTGGCCGTCGAAGCTCGGCGGCGCGTCCGCCGGGATCATGTAGGTGAGGATGCCGCCGCGCTTGGGGGTCTCGCCGACGGCCGGGGCGGCCGCGACCAAACAAACCGCGCCGAGGGTTGCCGCCGCCAATGCCGATGTCCTGATCATGTTCTCCCTCCTGTTCAGATGTCGTCCGTCATCTGACATCTGTCATTCGTCACTGACCTCGCTGCAGGCCACCCAATGGCCGGGGCGCACCTCGCGCAGCTCCGGCCGCGCCCGGCTGCAGCTCTCGACCGCGATCGGGCAGCGCGGATGAAACACGCAGCCGGACGGCGGGTTCATCGGGCTCGGCACTTCGCCCTTGACCGGCCGGAAGCTGCGCGCGGCCTCGACGGTCGGGTCGGGCACCGGGACGGCGTCGAGCAGCGCCCGCGTATAGGGATGCAGCGCATGATCGAACAGCTCGTCGCAGTCGGCCAGCTCGACGATGCGGCCAAGGTACATCACGGCGACGCGCTGGCACAGGTGGCGCACCACCGAGAGATCGTGGGCGATGAACAGATAGGTGAGGCCGAAGCGCTCGCGCAGGTGCTCGAGCAAATTGACGATCTGCGCCTGGATCGACACGTCGAGCGCGGACACCGCCTCGTCGCAGATGATGAATTCCGGCTCGAGCGCGAGCGCGCGCGCGATGCCGACCCGCTGGCGCTGGCCGCCCGACATTTCGTGCGGATAGCGGTCGGCAAACTTCGGATCGAGCCCGCAGGTCGCGAGCAGCTCGGACACCCGCGCCGCGCGCCGCTTCGCGTCGGGCTCGATCGCGTGCACCTTCATCGGCTCGGCGATGATGTCGCCGACCTTCATGCGCGGATTGAGCGAGCTGTACGGGTCCTGGAAGATGACCTGGATGCGCCGGCGCAGCGCGCGCAGCTCCTTCTGCTTGAGCGTGGCGAGGTCGACGCCGTCGTAAATGATCTCGCCGGCGGTCGGCCGTTCGAGCAGCAGGATGCAGCGGCCGGTCGTGGTCTTGCCGCAGCCGCTCTCGCCGACGAGGCCGAGCGTCTCGCCGCGGCGCAGCGTGAAGTCGATGCCGTCGACCGCTTTCACCTCGCCGACCGCGCGGCGCGCGAGGATGCCCTCGGTGACCGGGAAGTGCTTGCGCAGCCCCTTCACCTCGAGGAGCGCGGGAGCTTCGGCCGGCGCTCTCATGCCACCGCTCCGACCGCGGCGCCGATCTCGTTGGCGCGCAGGCACGCGGAGAACTGGCCCGCCGCGCCCGCCGCCACGAGCGGCGGCGGCGCCTCGGCGCAGGCTGCGACCGCGAAGCGACAGCGCGGGCGGAACGCGCAGCCTTGACCGAGCCGCGTCAGGTCGGGCGGCTGGCCGTCCACCGGATCGAGGCGCGCCCGGCGCGGGCGATCGAGCCGCGGCACCGAGCGCAGCAGCGCGATGGTGTAGGGATGGCGCGGGTCGTGATAGATCGCCGCCGCCGGCCCGCTCTCGACGATGCGGCCGGCGTACATCACGTTGACCCGTTTGGCGTAGCGCGCCACCACGCCGAGATTGTGCGTGATGATGATCAGCGCCACGCCGAGCCGGCGGGTGAGCCCGCTCATCAGCTCGAGGATCTGCGCCTGGATGGTCACGTCGAGCGCGGTGGTCGGCTCGTCGGCGATGATCAGCTTGGGGTCGCAGGCGATCGCGATCGCAATCATCACGCGCTGGCGCTGGCCGCCGGAGAGCTGGTGCGGATATTGTTTGAGGCGGCGAGCCGGGTCGGCGATGCCGACGAGGCCGAGCAGCTCGACGGCGCGCCGGTGCGCGCTCGCGCGGTCGGCGCGGCGGTGCTGCTCCAGCGTCTCGGTGATCTGCCGGCCGATGGTGAGGACGGGATTGAGCGAGGTCATCGGCTCCTGGAACACCATGCCGATGTCGCCGCCGCGCACCTCGCGCATTTGCGCGTCGGAAAGCTGCATGAGGTCGCGGCCGAGGAAGCGCACCTCGCCGCCGGTGATCCGCCCGGGCGGATCCGGGATCAGGCGCAGGATCGACAGCGCGCCGACCGACTTGCCCGACCCGCTTTCGCCGACGATCGCGACCGTCTCGCCCTCGTCGACGGCGTAAGAAATTCCGTCGACGGCGCGGACGGTCCCCGCGCCGGTGCGGAACTCGGTATGCAAGTCCTTGACAACCAGGAGCGGCGCCAAAACCCCTCCCGACGTTTCCTCTGGAAGCGATTGTTGTTCTCAGGCTCGGCGATGGGAGTCGTAAAGGCCGGGGGGAGGGGTGTCAACGCCGCGCCGGAACGGCTTCCCTACCCGCCGGCGTCGTGGTTAGTCCTCCGGCCGATCTTCACGGCGCAGCGGGGGTAAATGCAATCATGAGCGATCCGAAGGAACTCGACGGGCGCGTCGCCATCGTCACCGGCGCCGCGCGCAACATCGGCCGCGCGATCGCGTGCGAACTGGCGGCGGCGGGCGCCGCGGTCGTCATCAACGCGCGCGCGAGCGGCGCGGAGGCGGAGGCCGCGGCGGGCGAGATCGCGGCCGCCGGCGGGCGCGCGTTCGTGTGCGTCGCCGACGTGACCGATGAGGCGGCGGTCGGCCGCATGGTGGCGGCGGTGGTCGCGCGCTTCGGCCGCATCGACATCCTGGTCAACAACGCGGCCGTGCGGCGCGAGCAGCCGCTCGCGGAGATCACGCTCGGCGAATGGCGCGAGATTCTGGCGATCATCCTCGACGGCGCCTTCATCTGCGCCAAGGCGTGCCTGCCACAGCTCGCCGCGAGCGGCGCCGGGACAATCGTCAACATCGGCGGCCTGACCGCGCACCTCGGTGCCGGGCGGCGGGCGCACGTCGTCACCGCCAAGGCCGG
>DASZJC010000063.1:0-6581 GCA_035948495.1 Xanthobacteraceae bacterium
GCGCGCGTCAGTCTCCCAATGGCGAGTTGACGAGGCGCCGGCTTGGGCGAATGCTCATGCGGTGCGCATCAGCTGCGGCTGCCACGCCGTCGAGGCCGCGCTGATGGCGTTGCGGCCGACGATCTGATCGTTGGTGATCAGCCAGATGTCGACCTCGCCGGTCGCGGTGTTGCGCCAGAGGATGTCGCTCGTGCCCGTGCCGGTGAAGTTGCCGATGCCGGCAAACTGCCAGGCGCTCGACACGCTGCCCAACACGGCACCGCCGGTCATTTGGCCGTTGTTCATGATCCACGTGTCGACCTCGCCGGTCGTGGTGTTGCGCCAGAGAATGTCGCTGGTGCCGTCACCATTGAAATCGCCGGTTCCGAGCGATTGCCAGACACTCGCCGCATGGCCGATCGCCGTGCCGCCGCTGAGCTGCCCATTGTTGATCAGCCAAGTATCGACCTCGCCCGTCATGGTGTTGTGCCACAAGATGTCGCTGGTGCCGCCATTATTGAAGTCGCCGATGCCCGCGAACTGCCAGGCGCTCGACACGCTGCCCACCACGGTGCCGCCGCTCACTTGGCCATTGTTCATGAGCCAGGTGTCGACTTCGCCGGTGCTCATGTTGCGCCAGAGAACGTCACTGACGGCGTCGGCGTCGAAGTCCCCGGTACCAAGCGGCTGCCATACGCTCGATGCGTGACCGATCGCGGTGCCTCCGCTCAAGTTCCCGTTGTTGATCAGCCAAGAATCGACCTCGCCGGTGGCGGTGTTCTGCCACAGCACGTCGCTGGTGCCGTTGCCGGTAATGTCGCCGGCTCCGGCAAACTGCCAGGCGCTCGACACCATGCTCACCATCGTGCCGCCGGTCATCTGTCCGTTCATCATCAGCCAGGTATCGACCTCGCCCGAGGCGTTGCGCCACAGCACGTCGCTGATGCCGTCGCCGGTGAAGTCGTCGGTCACCGCGTGCGCGAAGCTGATCGTCGTGGTGGCGGGAGCGCTGAGATTGTTTGAGGCGCCGCCGTCATTGAGCACCCAGGTAAACGTACGTGTTGAATCGGCGCCGAAGTCGGTCGGATTCGCGCCGGCGCTAAACCTAACCGACCGCAACACGGCCTGGTAGTCAGGCAGCGTGTCCGTACCCGACAAGGTCAAGGTTTCGGTCGTCGAGTTGTAGCTCGCGGCGATCACGGTTCCCGCTGTGTTTGCCGCCAGCCCGTCGCCATCGCCCGCGAAGGTACCGCCGGTGATCGCAACCGTGGCGCCGGCGAGCGTGACGTTGTCAGGATCCGTCACCACTGCAAACGGCAACAACGTGACAGTGGCGCCTGGGATCACGCTCGGCGTCGCTACCAAGTTGAACAGGCTTGGCGCATCGTTGACATTCGTGAGCGACACCGTGGTCGTTGGCGCCGTGTTCACCTCGTTGGGCGCGCTGCCATCGTTGAGCAGCCAGCTGATGGTGCGCGTCGGATTCGAGCCGTAATTGGTGGGGTTCTCACTCGCCGAAAACCTGACCGAATCAAGCACGGTCTCATAATGGCCAAGAGTATCGACCCCGATTAAAGTCAGCGCCTCGTTCAACGGATCATAGCTTGCCGTAATCCCGGTGCCGGCGGTCGAAGCTGCCAACACGTCTCCATCAAAGCTAAACCTGCCGCCGGTGATCGACACAGTCGCGGAGGTCAGCGTCAGGCTGTCCTGGTCTGTCACAGTCAAGCTCGGCGACAGTATGACTGCCGGGCTTTCCTCGGTGAATGAGGCGCTGGCGGCCAGGCCGCTCAGAGTGGGTGCAGGGTGGGATATGGTCACCGTCGTGGTCTGGGGCGCACTCAGGTTGTTCGACGCAGTGCCGTCGTTCACGACCCACGTCACGATCCGCGTCGGATTCGAGAGAAAGTCGGTGGGATTTTGGTTCGAGCTGCCGAACGTGATCGAATCGAGCACCTCGCTGTAATTCGACAGCGTGTCGGTGCCGGTCAGCGTTAGCGTCTCGGTGGAAGAATTGTAGCTCGCGGTTATGCCGGTGCCGGTCGTGGCGGCCGCCAGCACGTCTGCGTCGTTGGCGAAGGTACCGCCCGATATCGACACAACCGCGCTCACAAGCGTAGTGCTGTTGGTGTCGCTGATATCGAGTGTGGGCGCGAGCGTGATCGGGGTGCCGCGCGCGGCGAAAACATCGATTGCCGGCACGTTGTTGAGCGCGGGTCGCACGAGCTGCTGGGTGAACGCCGCGAGGTAAGTCGGACCCACGCCTAAGTCGCTGGCCCCCGCCACGGGAATTTCCGACGTGCCGCCCGAGGTGCCGTCCGTCACCCACAGCCCATTGCGACCGTTCGCGTCCTGGCCCTCGAACAGCACCTCGCTGCCGAACGCTACGAAATCGGGACCGAGCGACCCGGCGTTGGAAAAGAGACCTCGTGCGGCGGCTCCGGACACCGAAATTTCCGAGGTGCCGGCCGACGTGCCATTGGTTATCCAAAGTCCACGATTACCGCTGGCGTCAGTTCCGGCGAAAACGACTTCGCTGCCGAACACGGTCAGGTCACTGGGATTGACCCCGCTCGCATTCGCATCCGTTACGGAGATCTCCGAAGTGCCCGCTGGAGTACCGTCGGTCACAAAGAGGAGAAACGCATTGGACACACCGTTGGCTGGGCCAATACCATTGAACAACACCTCGCTGCCAAATGCGGTCAGGTCGGTTGGATTTCCGCCTTCACCTGAGCCGGGCACGATCTCCGAGGTCCCGGTGGAGGTCCCGTCCGTCACCCACAGACTAGACCGTTGGTTCGAGTCCCATCCTTCGAACAGCACCCTGTTTCCGAGAACCGCAAAGCTTGGAACTGGCGGAGAAAGCGAAAAAAGCCCGTCATCGTATGCCCCTGCGACGGAAATTTCGGAGGTACCCGCCGAGGTGCCGTTCGTCACCCAGAGGCCGGAAGAACCGGACGGACCGCTCCCGACGAACAACACTTCGCTCCCGAACGCGGTGAAGTGACTTGGGTAGAGTCCGACCGTATTGGCTCCCGCGACCGAAATCTCCGATGTCCCGGCTGAGGTACCGTCGGTCACCCACAAACCGGACTGCTGGCTCTGGCTGGGGCTACCAAACATCACCTCGCTACCGAAAACAGCGAGATTGCTGGTGATGAATATGCTCCCGCCGGTCCCGGCGATCGAGATTTCGGATGTTCCCGACGATGTACCGTCCGTCACCCAAAGACCATCGAGACCGGAACTCCCGACGCCGGCGAATAGAACTTCGCTGCCGAAAACCGTCATCAATTGGGGGTCGAGGCCGAACCCGTGGGTTGCATCAGCACCGGCAACGGAAATTTCCGATGTGCCGGCAGACGTGCCATCGGTCACCCACAAGCCGGACACATTGTTTGCGTCAAAGCCGTTGAACAAAACGAGGCTCGTTGACATTTATTTCCCCTGTCGCCCCCTGACTTGCAGCCATGATCGTTTGTTCGTTGCCCGCAGGTGTCGCCGGCCGCGTGCCAAGTCGCGCAACAACGCAACGCGGCGAGGCGGCCCAGGCGCGCGGGTGCGCCCCGTGCGGCGGTGAACTTGATTGATTGTGACCCCTCCCCCTCGCGCATCCGAGGATGCACGCGAAACTGATTCTACAATACACGCCCTGAATGTGGCAACTGCACGGAAGGACGAATTTTTCGATCGTCCTTCAGCAAATTAATCCGCGCTCATTATCACGCGATATAATTCATGCTGACGCGCTATGGGCGGAGGTATCATGACCCTCACGGAATCCGAATCGCGACGGGCTGCTCAGAGATTCGCGAGCTTCGTGGCAACAGCGGCCACCACGCTCGACCAGCCGCTGCACGGCGGCTGACGAAACAAAACCGCCGATGGATACCAGCGGGAGTGGATCTCGCGCAGGCCCCAGTACCACGCCGGCACGTTGGGCAGGGCGACCCAGACAGGATGCCCGAGCGCGCCGGCGCAGTGGGCCGCCATGGTGTCGACGCTCACCACGAGGTCCGTCGCCGCCACGGCAGCCGCGAAGCCGTCGAGCGAGAGCGGCTCAAGCATCGCGTCGATCGCGTGCGGTGCGACCCGCGACAGCTCGCGTCCCTCGGGGCCGTGCTGAAGGTTGATGAGATCGAGGTTGTCGAGCCTCGCAAACGGGGCAAGGTCCTCGACCTTCATCGAGCGAGCGGACAGGGCGGGGTTTGCCGGGTTGGCGCGCCAAACCAGGCCGACCTTGCGACCGCCCGCGCGGCCCTCGCGCGCGTAGCGCGCGCGCCAGTGCGCGACCTGGTCCCGATCGGCGTGCAGGTAGGGCACCTCCGCAACGTCGGGCCCGATGGCGAGCACATGCGGCAGGCTCAGCAGCGGGCAGAAGGCATCGAAAGCAAGCTTGGCGAGATTGATCTTCGCGTGCGGCGCGTCCTCCGGCGGGCAGAGAATTTGAGCAATGCCGCCCAGGCGCTCGAACAGCGGCCGCGTGGGCGCGCGGCAGACCAGAGCGATTTCGGCGCCGCGCGCGGCAAGCGCCGGCAGGAAGCGCGCGCCGAACATGGTGTCGCCCAGCCCTTGTTCGGTGAAGACGACGATGCGGCGGCCGCGCACCGGATCGCCGGGCCGCAGCCGCCGGTCGGCGACGGCGGACAGCCCGGCGGGAAGCGGCAACGCCTGCTCGATCCAGAGCGGCACGCTCAGGCGCGCCTCGTAGTTGGCGAATCCGTCGGCGAACTCGCCGCGCAGAAGCTGGGAGAGCGCCAGCTTCAGGCGAAGGGCCGGCCGATCCGATGCGGCGGCCGCGCGGCGATGTGCGAATGCCGCGTCCCAGTCGCCCGCATCTTCGAGGACGTCGGCCATGGCGTCATGGCCCTCGGCGCAGTCGGCATCGGTGCGCAGGGACAGCTCGGCCAGCGCGCCGGCGATGTCGGGGCGGCGCCGGAACACAAGCGCGGCCGCCGTTTGCGCCACGGCGTGGGCGGCCCGGCGGTCATGCGCGCGCGCATCGACTTCAGGCGCCGCCACGCGGATGGGCGCACCGGCCGTCGCCCCGAAGTCCTCCTTCAGCCGCAGCACGATTTGCTCGATCGTATCCGCCCACGCGCGCGGCTTCGTTTGACGAAAAATGCGCGCGGCCGGGTACCAGGGCGTGGTCGCCCGATCGAGACCCCAGGTCCATTGCGGCGAGAACGGTACCGCGATCCACACCGGGTGGCCCATGGCGCCCGCGGCATGCACCGCCATGGTGTCGACGCTGACCAGGAGGTCGGTCGCGGCGAGCGCGGCGGCGAAGTCATCGAGCGGAATCTCGGCGCTCAGCGGGTCGATGAGTTTGGTCGCCGCGTCCGCAAGCTGCCGGCCCGCGGGCCCATGCTGCAAGTTGAGGAACGCGACGCCATCGAGCGCCAGCAGCGGAGCAAGATCGTGCACGTGCATCGAACGCTCGGCATAGTTCGCCGACGCCGGATTGGCAGCAAACACCAGCCCGATCTTCGCCACGCCTGCGCCGCCCATGCGGGCGAAACGTTCGCGCCACGCGGCAACGCGCGCCGCATCCGGCGTCCAGTACGGAACGTCCGCCGGAATGTTCGCAACATCGGTACCGAACCAGTACGGCAGGCTGAGCAAAGGCACCCACGCATCGAACGCCAGCGCCGCGAGATTGATTTGCGCCAGCGGCTGATCGGGCGGCGGCGAGAGCAGGGTCTCGATGCCGGGCATGCGCGCGAAGAACGGCCGGAGCGTCGGATTGCAGGCGAGCACGATGCGCGCGCCCTGTTGCGCCAGCATGGGCAGATAGCGCGCCGCCATGATGGCGTCGCCGAGGCCCTGCTCGGCGAGCACGAGAATGCGCCGGCCGTCGACGCGATCGCCCGGGCGCAGCAGCAGTTGGCCGGAGGCGGCGCGGCTCTGCGCGGTTGCGAAGCCGGACCACGTGGGCTTGTCGAGGCGCGCTTCATAAAGCGCAAGCCCTTCCCGGTAGGCGCCGGCGCGCAGCAATGCGAGCCCGAGATTGAGCCGCACCTGCGGCGCGTTGGGCAGGAGCGCATGGGCACGGCGCAAATGCGCCAGCGCGGCCGGCCAGTCGCCGCGCGCATCGCGAATGCTGGCGACCACGCTATGAGCGTCGGCCGAACCCTCGTCCTCGGCGATGGCGCGTGCGGCAAGCGCATCGGCGAGGTCGGGCCGCCCGAGCGCGAGAAGCTCGCGCGCGCCTTGCGTGAGAATCTCGTGCGCCGACAGCGCCGCCACTCGCTCGAGCGCAGTTATTGTCGGCGGGTCGCGGGCGGCGGTCGAGGGCGCGTTGGCGGACATGGAAAATCGCAAGAGGTGACAATCGCCTTATACCGGATGGAGCGTATCCGACCCTGCGCCTGTTCCGCCAGCACCGGCGGCGATTGGGACGACGTGGTGCGGCGCCTGCGCGCGGGGCTGGAGCGAGAGAAGCATCGAGCAACCTAAAGCGGGATGACGGCGGCGCGATCGGATTAGTATTTCGCGACAACCGGAGCGGACGTTGACTGGAAGTGATAGTTGATGCCCAGCGTGACAGTCTCGATTCGTTGTACGACGCTTGCCGGGTCGGTGAAAACAGGGTGCGT
>DASZJC010000064.1:0-1925 GCA_035948495.1 Xanthobacteraceae bacterium
GGTCGTCGGCATCGTCGAGGTGATCCGCGAGGCCTACCCGGATCCGACCGACAAGGAAGGCGTGTTCAAGGCCGTCGACATCAGGGCGGTCAAGCCGCTCAAGAAACCGGTGACGCTCGCCGCCGTGAAGGCGGACAAGCGGCTCAAAGAAATGGTGCTCGCCAAACAGCCGCGCCTCTCGGTGCAGCCGGTGTCGGCGGAGGAGTGGAAGATCGTGTGTGCGTTAGGGAGCGAATAGTGAGTAGCGAATAGCGAATAGGGAAGAGCGTTGATTTCTTACCATTCGCTATTCGCTACTCACTATTCGCCCTTACTATTCGCTCCTCGCTATTCGCTCCTCAAAACATCCGCTATCGCATCGGCAAACACCCGCGCGCCGAGCACGATATCCTCGTCGCTGGTGTTCTCGGCCCAGTGATGGCTGATGCCGCCGATGCTGGGCACGAACAGCATGGCGGCCGGAACCTTGCGGGCGAGGTATTGGGCATCATGCCCGGCGCCGCTCGGCATGCGCATGTGCTTGCCGGGCGCGTGGCGCTCGGCGGCCGCGTCGAGTGCCGCCTGGAAGCGCCCGTCCATCATGGCCGGCGTGCTTGCCGAAACGGACACGAGTTCGATCGGGCACCGCCCGTCGCGGTTTGCCTGGGCGATGAGATCGACGAGCGCCGCATGCAGGCGCTCGAGCACCGCCGGGTCGGCGTCGCGGAACTGAAACATCGCCTCAGCGCCGCCCGGCACGATGCTCGGATCGCCGGGGTCGAGCACGATGCGGCCGGTGGTCCACACGCTGCGCTCTCCCGCGACCTCGGGAAAGCGCCGGTCGATCGCCGCCAGCAGCCGCACCAGCGCCAGCCCGGCGTCGCGCCGGCGCGCCATCGAGGCGGTGCCGGCGTGGTTCTGCTCGCCGGTCACGCGGATGCGGTTTTGCCGGATGGCGACGATCGCCGTCACCACGCCGATGCGCAGGCCGGTCGATTCGAGCGTGTCGCCCTGCTCGATGTGCGCCTCGAAATAGCCGGCGTAGCGCGACGGATCAATCGCAAGGCGCGGGCGGCCGGCATAGCCGGCCTTCGCCAGCGCTTCGCGCATCGGCGTGCCGTTGGTGCGGTCGTGCGCGTTGTCGATGTCTTGCTCGCTGAGCGCGCCGACGAACGAGCGGCTGCCCATGAAGTTGCCGAAGTGCCCCTCCTCGTCGCAGAACGCCGCCACGTCGACCCCGAGGTCGGCGCTCGCCGAGTCCTCGGCGAAGGCGCGCGCCGCCTCGAGCGCGTAGATGACGCCGAGCGCGCCGTCGAGCCAGCCGGCATGATTCTGCGTCTCGATATGCGAGCCGGCGAGCATCTTGCGGCCGGGCGCGCGGGAGAAGCCGAGCACGTTGCCGATGCCGTCGATCACCGGCTCGAGCCCGGCCCGTTGCATGCGCTCGGCGAGCCACTGGCGCGACGCCACGTCTTCGGGCGACAGCGTCGGCCGATGCACTCCGGTCTTGTAGGCGCCGATCTTGCGCAACTCGTAGAGATCGCCCAGCAGGCGGTCGGAATTGATCGACGGCATGGTGTTCCTCGCGATCCGTATCCCGGGCGCAGCGCAGCACGCAGCGCAGCGGAGTGGTGCGCTGCAGACCCGGGAGCCCGCGCTATAATACGAGAGTTCTGGGTCCCGGATCAGCGGTGCACCGCATCCGGGAAAAGATGGGGAGGCTTCGATGGCGTTTATCGGGATCAATTATCTGGCCGTGCTCGCCGCCGCGGTGGTCGCGTGGGTGCTCGGCGCCGTGTGGTACCAGGTCCTCTCGACGCAATGGCTCGCCGCGCTCGGCAAGACCAAGGCGGACCTGATGGGGCCCGGCGGCAAGCCGAAGTCCTACGTGCCGTTCGTTCTCGTCTTCGTCGCCGAACTGATCATGGCGTGGATGCTGGCCGGCA
>DASZJC010000065.1:0-2220 GCA_035948495.1 Xanthobacteraceae bacterium
GACCCCGGCCTGGACCATGGTCGGCATGTTGCCCTTGTACTGGGGGGCGAAGCGCTTGGCGAAGGCGCGGCTCGCCTCGTTCCGGTCCCAGTAGAACGCCTCGGTCATGATCAGCCCTTGCGCGGTCTGCAGGCCGAGCGCGTGCACGTCGGTGATGAACACCAACAAGCCGGCAAGGTTCTGCCCGCCGCTGACGATGCCGAACTCGGCCGCCTGCTTGATCGAATTGACGGTGTCGCCGCCGGCGTTGGCAAGCCCGATGATCTTCGCCTTCGATCCCTGCGCCTGGAGCAGGAACGAGGAGAAGTCGCTGGTATTGAGCGGCACGCGCACGCGGCCGAGGACCTTGCCGCCGTTCGCCTCCACCACCGCGGCGGTGTCGCGCTCGAGCGCGTGGCCGAAGGCATAATCCGCCGTGATGAAGAACCAGGTGGTGCCGCCGGTCTTCACGATGGCCTTGCCGGTGCCGTTGGCGAGCGCCCAGGTGTCGTAGGTCCAATGCACGGTGTTGGGCGAGCACTTCGGCCCGGTCAGGTCCGAGGTCGCCGCGCCCGACACCAGGAATACCTTGTTCTTCTCGCGCACCACGTCGTTGACTGCGAGCGCCACCGAGGAGGTCGGCACGTCGACGATCACGTCGACCTTGTCCACGTCGATCCATTGCCGCACGATGTTGGAGCCCACGTCCGGCTTGTTCTGATGATCGGCGCCGACGATCTCGACCTTGAGGCCCTTCTGCGCGGCGCCGAAATCTTCGACCGCCATGCGCGCGGCGACCACCGAGCCCTGCCCGGCGAGGTCGGCGTAGAGGCTCGACATGTCGGAGAGCACGCCGATCTTGACGCTCGTCTGCGCCGGCGCCGCGCCGCTCGCGAGCGCGGCGGCGAGGAATGCCACGTATCGCAACGCTTTCATTTTCGTTCTCCTTGACCCCTGGGGCTGCCGCGTCGTCACGCTCACACGCCGAGGTATTCGTGGAGCTTTTGCACGTTGGCGTCGAGCTCGGCGTTGGCAAACTGCTCGACCACGCGGCCGTGCTCCATAATGTAGTATCGGTCGGCCAACGTCGAGGCGAAACGGAAGTTTTGTTCGACCAGGAGGATGGTGAACCCCTGCGCCTTGAGCGCGCGGATGGTGCGGCCGATCTGCTGGATGATCACCGGCGCAAGGCCCTCGGTCGGCTCGTCGAGCAGGAGCAGGCGCGCGCCGGTGCGCAGGATGCGTCCGATCGCCAGCATCTGTTGCTCGCCGCCGGAGAGCTTGGTGCCCTGGCTGCGCAGGCGCTCGCTGAGGTTGGGAAACAGCGCGAAAATCGCCTCGAGACCGAGCCCGCCCGCGCGCACCTGCGGCGGCAGCAGCAAGTTTTCCTCGACGTTGAGGCTGGCGAAAATGCCGCGCTCCTCGGGGCAGAACGCGATGCCGGCGCGGGCGATCTGGTCGGACGTGCGGCCGATCAGCTCGGCGCCGGCGAACCGCACCGAGCCCCGGCGCTGGCCGACGATCCCCATGATCGATTTGAGCGTCGTCGTCTTGCCCGCGCCGTTGCGGCCGAGCAGCGTCACCACCTCGCCGGGGAACACCGCGAACGTGACCCCGTGCAGGACGTGGGATTCTCCGTACCAGGCCTGCAATCCGTCGACGGCCAGCAGGGGAGGGGCGGCGGCGTCATTCATGGCCGGTCCCCATGTAGGCCTCGCGCACCTCCGGATTGGCCGACACCGTCGCGTAGTCGCCTTCGGCGAGCACGCGCCCGCGCGTGAGCACGGTGATGGTGTCGGACAGATTGGCGACGACGCTGAGATTATGCTCGACCATGAGGACGGTGCGGTTGGCGGCGGCGGACTTGATCAATGCGGCGATGCGGTCGATGTCCTCGTGTCCCATGCCGGCGGTCGGCTCGTCGAGCAGCATCATTTCCGGATCGAGCGCAAGCGTGGTGGCAAGCTCGAGCGCCCGTTTGCGACCGTAGGGCAGCTCGACCGCCGGCGTCTCGGCAAAGTTCGCGAGCCCGACGTCGGCGATCAGCGCCATGGCGCGCTCGTTGAAGGCGTCGAGCACGCGCACGGAGCGCCAGAAGTCGAACGAGCCGCCGCGCCGGCGCTGCAGCGCGATGCGCACGTTCTCGAGCACGCTCAGGTGCGGAAACACGGCGGATATCTGGAACGAGCGCACGAGCCCGAGCCGGGCGACTTCGGCGGGCGGCAGCGCGGTGATGTCGCG
>DASZJC010000066.1:0-4792 GCA_035948495.1 Xanthobacteraceae bacterium
TCCAAACCCTCGGGATCGCAGCCGACGCATCGCCAGTCCCCGTCGCTATCGCCGAGAAGCCGCGTTGCATAAAGTCTTATCGCCGCAAGATGTTCCGCGTTCATATGGGCGACGATCTCCGCTTCCGCGCTCACCAGCGCGTCGGCGCCGGCAAGGTCCGTGCGGAGGTCGGCGCTCGCGAGGTCGACGATCCGCCCGAAGCCGGCCACCAGGTGGGCCCCTTTGAGCGTCATGCGGTAGAAGGCGAAATCGCCGAAGTCCGCGAACATTTTCGCCTCCGGCTGGCGGTCGAGGTAGCGACGGCGCGCGTGCGGATCGTCGGTGGCCTGCACGCTGCCCATCAGCATCACGCGCGCCCCTTCGAGCGGATCGCCGGCGCGGCGCTCGTCGAGCATCAGCGAGGCGCGCGGGTCGGCGAGGATGTTCTTGGTATGGACCGCAAGCCGCGAGATCAGCAGCAGGGGCGAGCCGTCGGCGGCGGTCGCGACGTTGACGAGCGAGCAATAGGGATCGCCGGACCCGGTCATCAGGGTCGCAAGCGCGCCCGAGCGGGCCTCGCGCAGGAGGGTGCGGGCGGCGCGGACGGGATCGAAGTCGGCGGTCGATTTCATCGTGCGGTCCTGTGGCGCATCGCGCCCCGGTGCACTATGTGGCGTTCGGGGGGTCAACCCGCTACACTGAACGGATGGCCGCGGGGCGCAAATCCCAGCTTTTATAGTGGGTTCGTCACATTTCGGCCCAGCTTTGCAGGCTTCAAATTCGTAGATTCGCCCGCAGTGGGCCCAACGGAAGGCAGGTGCATGCCGACGATCGCGCTGGTGGACGACGATCGCAATATCCTCACGTCGGTTTCGATCGCGCTCGAAGCCGAGGGATATCGCATCATGACCTACACGGACGGCGCCTCTGCGCTCGACGGGTTCAAGACCAGCCCGCCGGACCTCGCCATTCTCGACATCAAGATGCCGCGCATGGACGGGATGGAGCTGCTGCGCCGCCTGCGCCAGAAGTCCGACATGCCGGTGATCTTCCTCACATCGAAGGACGAGGAGATCGACGAGTTGTTCGGACTCAAGATGGGCGCCGACGATTTCATCCGCAAACCGTTCTCACAACGGCTGCTGGTCGAGCGCGTCAAGGCGGTGATGCGCCGCATCACCTCGAAAGAAGGCGGCAGTCCCAAGGAAGCCGACGCCAAGGTGCTCGAGCGCGGCCAGCTGCGCATGGATCCGGAGCGGCACGTCTGCACCTGGAAGGCCGAGCAGGTCACCTTGACGGTGACTGAGTTCCTGATCCTGCAGGCGCTCGCCGCCCGGCCGGGCGTGGTCAAGAGCCGCAATGCGCTGATGGATGCCGCCTATGACGATCAGGTCTACGTCGACGACCGCACGATCGACAGCCACATCAAGCGGCTGCGCAAGAAGTTCAAGGCGGTCGACGACGCCTTCGACATGATCGAGACCTTGTACGGGGTCGGTTACCGCTTCAAGGAAGCCTGATCGGCGGCCACTCGACCGCCGCGCCTGGGATGTGCTAGAGCGTCACCGGATTGCCCGGTATACGATATCGATCTAGTGTCTTGTTTGAGCATGATCTTTTCGGAAAACCGGTAGCCATCCCGGTGAAGTCCGGGCGGGCTCCCGGATCAGGTCCGGGGCAGGTTTTTCCGGATCATGCGAGTAGTGCCGCGAACGCGAAGTTCGCGACACGCGGGGGGCGAGCAGCGCACAGCTTACGATCACGGGCGGACGCGACCAGGTGCTCGATCGAACCATGGAAATGACCGCGACCGTCGCCGAGACCGAGCGTCCCGGCGAGGAGGAGGCGCGCGTCGAGCGCATGAGCGTCGTCTCGGTCGCGCGCCGCGCCTGGCATTTCTTCCTGAGTCAGAGTTTTTCCAGCCTCACCCGCCGCATCGTCTTTCTCAACGTCGCCGGCCTGCTCGCGCTCGTCATGGGCATTCTCTACCTGTCGCAGTTCCGCGCCGGGCTGATCGACGCGCGCATTCAGAGCCTGCTGGTGCAGGGCGAGATCATCGCCGGCGCCATCGCATCCTCGGCGACGGTGGAGACCAACACGATCACCATCTCGCCGGAGCGGCTGATGGAGCTGCCGGCGGGCGAGAGCTACGGTCCCGCCGACGACGGCCTGTCGGTGATCGATTTTTCCATCAACCCGGAGCGGGTCGCGCCGGTGCTGCGCCGGCTGGTCTCGCCGACCAAGACCCGCGCGCGCATCTACGATAGCGACGGCGTGCTCCTGCTCGACAGCCGCGACCTCGATCGCGGCGGCGACGTGCTGCGCGTCGACCTGCCGCCGCCCAATGCCGAGCGGTCGAGCCTGTTCGAGCGCGCCTGGATCACGATCAGGACTTGGCTCGGACGCGGCGACCTGCCGCTCTACCGCGAGCTCGCTCCGGAGAACGGCAAAGGCTACCCGGAGGTCGCCCAGGCGCTGGCCGGGCGGAACGCCTCCATGGTGCGTGTCAACGAGCGCGGCGAGGTGATCGTCTCGGTCGCGGTGCCGGTGCAGCGCTTCCGCGCCGTGCGCGGCGCGCTCCTGTTCTCGACCCAGCGCGGCGACATCGACCAGATGGTCGAGGCCGAGCGGCTCGCGGTGTTCAAGGTCTTTTTGGTCGCCGCCGCCGTCATGGTGGTGCTCTCGGTCTTCCTCGCCGGCACCATCGCCGATCCGGTGCGGCGGCTTGCAGCCGGCGCCGAGAGCGTGCGCCGGCGCATCCGCTCGCGCGTGGAAATCCCCGACTTCACCGACCGGCGCGACGAGATCGGACATCTGTCGGGCGCGCTGCGCGAGATGACCAAGGCGCTTTACACCCGCATCGAGGCGATCGAGAGCTTCGCGGCCGACGTGGCGCATGAGCTCAAGAACCCGCTGACCTCGCTGCGCTCGGCGGTGGAAACGCTGCCGCTCGCCAAGACCGATCAGAGCCGCGCCCGCCTGCTGGCCGTGATCGAGCATGACGTGCACCGGCTCGACCGGCTGATCTCGGACGTCTCCGACGCGAGCCGGCTCGACGCCGAGCTGCAGCGCCAGGAGGCGGCCCCGGTCGATCTCGTCAAGCTGCTCAGCACCGTCGTGACCGTCGCCAACGAGGTGCGCAGCGAGAACAACGTGCGCGTCACCCTCGCGTGCGAGGGCGACTCGCGCACCTTGACGGTGCCGGGGCACGATTCACGCCTCGGCCAGGTGCTCGACAACCTGATCGACAATGCCCGCTCGTTCTCGGCCGAGGGCGGCAGCGTGCGCATCGCCTGCCGGCGCCGGCGCGACCAGGTCACCATCGTGGTCGACGACGACGGGTCCGGCATCCGTCCCGATGCGCTGGAGAAGATATTCGATCGCTTCTACACCGACCGGCCGCACCAGGGCTTCGGGCAGAATTCCGGGCTTGGACTTTCCATTTCGCGCCAGATCGTGGAAGCGCACGGCGGGCGCATCCGCGCCGAGAACCGCGTCGGTCTCGCGAGCGACGGCAGCGGCGAGCCCAAGGTGCTGGGCGCCCGCTTCGTGATCCGATTGCCGGCCATGTGACGAGAGCATGATCCCGAAAAGTGGGTACCGGTTTTCGGAAAAGATCATGCTCAAATGATAAGCGATATCCCGTGCCGCCGGCGCTCGCTACGCGATCCACCATCCACGCCTCCGCCGTGCTCGCCGGCGCCCGCGCCGTCCTGATCCGCGGTCCGTCCGGGGTCGGCAAATCGCGCCTCGCGCTCGATCTGATTTCGGCCGCCGTCGGCGGGCTGCTGCCGTTCGCGCGCCTCGTCGCCGACGACCGCGCCGAGATCGAGGCGGCCGCCGGACGGCTGCTGGTCCGCCCCGCGCCGGCGCTCGCCGGCCTGATCGAGATTCGCGGGCTCGGCGTCCGGCGCCTGCCGTACGAGCCGGTCGCCGTCGTCAGGCTCGTGGTCGACCTTGCGGCGACGGACGCGCAGCGCCTGCCGGCGCCGGAACAGGCCCGTGCGCTGATCGCCGGCGTTACCGTCGCGCGGCTTGCCGTCGCCCCGGCAGAGCCCGCGCTTGCGCTCGTGATTGCTGCGCTGCATCTGCCGGAATCCGCCGTCTGACGCCGGTTTGGCGCGCCTGTTGTTGCGCCGCAACGACTACCATATTTCACCAATGCCCCTTGCGCTCGGGTCCGACATGGTCATGAATGTGCGCCTTTTCGTGCGGCGCACCCCGCTGCGCCGCGGGGTAGCCTCATGATCGGCATCGTCCTCGTCACCCACGGGCGGCTCGCCGTCGAGTTCCGCGCCGCGCTCGAACACGTGGTCGGGCAGCAGCAGCAGATCGAAGCGGTGATGATCGGTCCGGACGACGACGTGGAGCGCTGTCGCCACGACATCATCGAGGCGGTCAAGCGGGTCGACAGCGGCGACGGGGTCGCGATCCTGACCGACATGTTCGGGGGCACCCCGTCCAATCTGTCGATCTCGGTGATGAACCGGCCGAAGGTCGAGGTGCTGGCCGGCATCAACCTGCCGATGCTGGTCAAGCTCGCCAAGGTCCGGGACGAAACGCCGCTCGCCGAGGCCGTCGCCCAGGCCCAGGAAGCCGGCCGCAAGTACATCACCGTGGCGAGCCGGGTGCTCGCCGGCAAATGAACGAGCCCGCCGACGCGGCCAGCCCACCGCAACAGCGTCCGCCGCCCGCGGGCGCCATCGTGCGGGTGCTCCCCATCGTCAACAGCAAGGGGCTGCACGCCCGCGCGGCCGCCCAGTTCGTCCTGACGGTGGAGAAGTTCGCTGCCGCGGTGACCGTCACCCGCGGC
>DASZJC010000067.1:0-3530 GCA_035948495.1 Xanthobacteraceae bacterium
GGCTTGGGTGATCGCCGGCTTCGTTCGTCAGAGCCGGTAGAGGATCTGGTCGGTCCAGAACCGCTCGAGGCGCTGCAGCGCCTTGTTGAGGCCGGCGAACTCGTCGGCCGAGATGCCGCCGACCTGCTCGACCGTGCGCACGTGCTTCTCGTAGAGCATCGAGACGATGTCGCGCACTTCGCGGCCGCGTTCGGTGAGCTTGATGCGCACCGAGCGGCGGTCGACCCGCGAGCGCTGGTGATCGAGGAAGCCCATCTCGACGAGCTTCTTGAGATTGTAGGAGACGTTGGAGCCGAGATAATAGCCGCGCGTGCGCAATTCGCCCGCGGTCAGCTCCCTGTCGCCGATGTTGAACAGCAGCAGCGCCTGGACCGCGTTGATGTCGGCGCGGCCGCGACGATCGAACTCGTCCTTGATGACGTCGAGCAGACGCCGGTGCAGCCGCTCGACCAAGGTCAACGCCTCGAGATAGAGCGGCTGAATGTGATCGAGCCGAACCTGACGCTCGGCCGGCTCCCCCGCTTTGGCTAGAGTCTTCATCATCGTGACGCCCTTTGTGAACTGTTTTGAATTTTTGACGAGGCCCTGTTCCCCGCCCGTAGCATCACGTCTACATGCCATCGTCTAAGATCGGCTTAAATTGTAGAATAAACAGCGAGTTTATCCGTCACGGTGAACGATCGATTGACCATCCAATGCAAGACGTTTTCGTTACGACCCGTTCACCCTGTTTCGCTCAGGTTCCGCGCAGGAATCGGATGATTCCGGAGAAATCGAGCGCCCCGTGCCCGTGCGCGACGAACAGGCCGTAGAGCGCGGCGGCCTCGGCGCCGAGCGGCGTGGTCGCGCCGGCGGCGCGCGCGGCCTCCTGCGCGAGCCGCAAATCCTTGACCATCATCGCCGCGGTGAAGCCCGCCTGATAATCGCGGTTGGCCGGCGAGGTCGGCACGAGGCCGGGCACCGGGCAGTAATTGGTCAACGCCCAGCATTGTCCCGACGATTTCGAGGAAATGTCGAACAGCTTCTGCCGGTCGAGCCCGAGCTTGTCGGCGAGCAGGAAGGCTTCGCTGACCCCGATCATCGATATGCCGAGCATCATGTTGTTGCAGATTTTCGCCGCCTGGCCGCTGCCCGAGCCGCCGGCGTGCACGATGGTCTTGCCCATCGTCTCGAGCAGCGGCTTGGCGCGCGCGAACGCGTCGGCAGCGCCGCCCACCATGAACGTCAGCGTCCCGGCCTGGGCGCCGGTTACGCCGCCCGACACGGGCGCATCGAGCATGGGGAGTCCTTTGTCCTGAGCGACGCTCGCGACGGTGCGCGCGGTCTCAACGTCGATGGTCGACGAATCGATCAGCAGCGCGCCGGTCCCGGCGCGGTCGAGAACGCCGTCACGCGCGAGATAGACCTCGCGCACCTCCTTGCCGGCGGGCAGCATGGTGACGACCACGTCGACTCCGCTCGCCGCGGCCGCCAGCGATTGCGCCGCGGTGCCGCCCGCCGCCGCGAGCTTGGCGACCGACGCCGCGGCCACGTCGAAGCCCGTCACCGCGTGCCCCGCCTTGACCAGGTTCACCGCCATGGGCAGGCCCATGTTGCCGAGCCCGATGAAGCCGATCCGTGCCATGTCGTCCTCCCTTGAGATCGGGCGCCAACCGATTTTCACCCGCGACGTTCGATCGTTGCGATCCCGCGCCGGCGCGTCCTACTCCGGCCGTTCGCGCGCGGCCATCAGCGCGCACCACACGTAGACGATGATCAGCACCAGTTCGGCCGGAATGACCCAGTATCTGCCGCCGAATATCTGCGGGAAGAACAGCTCGATCCCGGCCATGGAGATCGCCGCGGTCAGCCAAACCACCCCGCCCCAGGCGGCGGCAAGCCACAGGCCGACGGCCGCGACGAGGTCGATGACGGCGAAGAACACGGTTGCGGCCTGCCATGGCAGCGGGTTTGCCTCGAACCCCGCGCCCGGCTCATCCCCGATGCCGGCAATGCCGGTCCAATGATAAAGCCCCTTGATCAGCGACAATGCCGCCACGATCCGCAGATAGAGGACGAGCCGCGCCGTCCACACGCCTTCCTGCTCGCGGTCATGCGCCGGGTCGATCACGGTCATCGGATCGGTCATGGCAGCGCAAGCTCCTCGTCAAGCGCCGCGAAATGGCCCTCGACCGCCCCGTCGGTCACGCCGGCGAGATCGGCCGGTTGCCAGCGCGGGGCGTCGTCCTTGTCGATGATCGTCGCGCGCACGCCTTCGTAGAAGTCATGACCATAAACGATCCGCGAGACGATACGTAACTCCGCCCGCATGCAGTCGCAGAACGACCAATCGGCACCGCGCCGCACCTGGGCGAGCGCCACCTTGAGACTGGTTGGAGACTTCGCGCGAATGGTCGCGGCCGTTTTTCCCGCCCAGGCGCCGTGCGGCCCGGCAGCCGCATCGAGCGCGGCCAGAATGCCCTCGACCTTGCCGGCCGCGAACAGGCGGTCGATCGCCGGCCGAAGCGGCGCCAGCGCACCCTCCCCGGGCGGCTGAGCGAAAGCGGCAAGCACGGCATCGACCGGCACGGTTTCGGCGAGCGCATCGATGAGATCGGGAAAGCGCGCCGCGGCGACGTGGTGCGTGGCAATCCCGGCCGCGACCGCATCGGCGACGCGCAGCCGTTCGCCGGTGAGCGCGCAAAAGGCTCCGGTCTCGCCCGGCAGGCGCGGCAGAAACCACGTGGCGCCCACGTCGGGAAAGAACCCGATTCCGACTTCCGGCATGGCGAACTGGAACTTTTCGCCGGCGACCCGATGGGACCCGTGCACCGAGATACCGACGCCCCCGCCCATGACGATGCCGTCGATCAGCGCGACGTAGGGCTTGGGATAATGCTTGATGAAGCTGTTGAGCCGGTATTCGTCGCGCCAGAACGGGAGCATGTCCGTTTGCCGTCCGGCGCGGCCGAGTTCGTAGAGCGCGCGAATGTCGCCGCCCGCCGAAAACGCGCGCTCGCCGGCCGCCCGGATGATGACGCGCGTCACGACCGGATCGCCCGCCCAATCCGCGAGACAGGCCGCGAGCGCCGTCACCATCGCGTGATTGACGGCGTTGAGCGCCTGCGGCCGGTTGAGCGTGATGAGGCCGGCAGCGCCACGCCGCTCGAACAGGATGTCGGTCACCGCTACCATGCGGTGCCGATAACGGGAGAACGGCCGCCATGCAACGGCGCGGAGCGAATTGAGACGGTTGCATTGCGGTCTGCGCGCGACCGATGCATAAGTCCGCCACGAAACTTGCTGCATGAGCCTTCCCGCCCCGTTCTCCCCAACCAGGCAACGCACGCGTGTCAAAACAGCCGCAGCAGGAAGAGGGCGTCGTTGCCGGGACGTTGCGCGCGATCGTGCCGGCGCTCGTCATCGCGCTCGTCATCCGCACCGTGCTGTTCCAGCCGGTCAACATCCCGTCCGGATCGATGAAGTCGACCCTGCTGATCGGCGACTATCTCCTGGTGTCGAAATTCACCTATGGCTACAGCCACTACTCG
>DASZJC010000068.1:0-9502 GCA_035948495.1 Xanthobacteraceae bacterium
CTCGGCTGGCTCGATCGGCTCGATGCCCTCGGGCTCGACGGGCAGGGCCTCACCGAAATCGGCCTCAAGAGCGGCACCATCTCGGTGGATGACCGGCGCAACGGAAAGCGCTGGGAGTTTGCCAATATCGATCTCAGCCTCACGCGGCCGGCGGGCGGCAGCGTCGCACTCGCAGTGGCTTCGACCGGCGCCGACGGCCCATGGTCGCTCGCCGCGACCGTGACGCCGAAGCCCGACGGACAACGGCTCATCGAGGCGGTCCTTCGTGACGTGTCACCCAAGGATCTGCTGCTGGCACTGCGCGTCGGTAACGGACAGATCGAGGCCGACACGCCCATTTCGGCGACCATGCGGGCCGAGGTGGCGGCGGACGCCGCCCCGCTCGCGCTCGAGGGCCAGATCATCGTCGGCGCCGGCCTGCTGATCGACCCGAACGAACCGCTGAGCCGGTTGCGCATCGACGAGGCGCAGGTGGGCCTGCGCTGGGATGCGGCGCGGCACCTGCTCCTCATGCCGATCGAAATATCGACCGGCGAGAACCACATCTCGGTGCTCGGCCAGTTGGAACCTCCGCGCACGCGCGGCGCGCCGTGGGGCATGGCGATTACCGGCGGGCGGATCGAGCTGAGTTCCCCCGATCAGAAGCGCGAGCCGCCCCTCGTGCTCGATCGCGTCGCCATGCGCGGCCGCATCGATCCGGCCGCCCATCGCATCGAGATCGAACGGGCCGAGATGGGCGGCGGCTCGGTCGGAGTGACCTTGGCCTGCGTGCTCGATTCGTCCGGGACCGAGCCGCGCCTGACCGGCAGCCTCATGGGAACGCCGATGACGATGGCGGCGCTCAAACAAATCTGGCCGCCCTTCGTCGTGACGAAAATCCGGACTTGGGTGGACGAGCACGTGCTCGCCGGATCGGTCGATCGCATGGCGATGTCGGTCAACGCTCCGCTCAACACGCTCCGGCCAAACGGACCGCCGGTGCCCGACGACGGCCTCTCGGTCGAGATCAACGGCAGCGGAGTCGTCCTGCAGCCGTTCGAAGCGTTGCAGCCGATCCGCGACGCGGACATGAACGTGCGCGTCGTCGGGCGCGCGGCGACCGTCAAGGTCGGCCACGGCACCTATATGCTCGCGCCCTCCGGCCGCAAGCTCGCGCTGTCCAACGGGGTGTTCGAGGTGGCGGACATGCAACCGAACCCGCCGTATTCGCGCACGCGCTTCCGGGTGGACGGCACCGTCGATGCGGCGGCCGAACTGGTCGGCGCCGGACCGCTGCGCAACGCGGCCACCATTCAGCTCGATCCGGCGACCAGCCGCGGCTCGTTCGTCGCGCAAGTCTCGCTCGGCATGCCGGTCGGCCTCGAACTGGTAGGCACCGTCGCCTATGCGGTCGAGGCGGACGTATCCAATCTGTCGGTCGAACGCATGGTGCGGGGCCAGAAGCTCGAAGCCAATTCGGTCCACGTCAGCGCCAACCCCCAGGGCGTGCAGCTCAAGGGCGACGTGCGCATCGCGGGCACCCCGCTCAGCATCGACTATAAGAAGCCGGTCGGCGATGCCGACGCGGAAATCCGGTTGCAGACGACCTTCGACGATGCGGCGCGCGCAAGGTTCAGCGCCGACCTGAACGCGATGCTCGGCGGCCCCGTTCCGGTGAAGCTCAGCGGGCGCGTGGGTTCGGGCGACCGCGAGAGCCGTTTCGCGGTCGATGCGGACTTGGTCCAGGCCAAGATCACCGAGTTGCTTCCCGGCTGGGTCAAGAGTCCCGGCAAGGCGTGCCGCGCCACCTTCACCTTCGTCGACAAGGGCCGCACCTACCGCCTCGAGGATCTCGTGGTCGAGGGGCCCGGTACCTTGGTCAAGGGCACGGTCGAGATCGACAATGACGGCGAGGTCGTGCTCGCCAACTTCCCGACGTTCGGACTCTCCGACGGCGACAAGGCCTCTCTCAAAGCCGAGCGCGCGCCCGACGGCGCCATGAAGGTCACCATGCGCGGCGAGGTTTATGACGGCCGCGGCTTCGTCAAATCCGCCATGTCCGGCCCGGGCGATGCGAATGCGAAGCCGTCCGGACGCGACGTCGACCTCGACATCAAGGTCGGGGCGCTGGTGGGCTTCAACGGCGAGGCGCTGCGCAACGTCGATCTGCACATGTCGCGGCGCGCCGGGCAGATCCGCAGCTTCAGCCTCAATGCCAAGGTCGGGCGCGACTCCACGCTGCTGGGCGATCTGCGTGCCTACAGCAACGGCCGCCAAGTGGTGTTCTTCCAGACCAACGACGCCGGCGCGCTGTTCCGCCTCACCGACACCTATCCGCGCATCGTCGGCGGCGAGATGTGGATCGCCATGGATCCGCCGAATGCCGAGCAGGCGCCGCAGGAAGGCCATATCAGCGTCAGTAATTTCACCGTGCGCGGCGAGCCGGCGCTGGAGCGCATCGCCGGCGGGGCGGCGCCGAACGAGTCCGGCGCCCGCGCGCAGCCGGCCAGCAACGGCGTCGACTTCACCGAGATGCGCGTCAATTTCACCAAATCGCCCGGACGGCTGGCGATCCGCGACGGCGTCGTGCGCGGCGCCATGGTCGGCGCGACGCTCGAGGGCCACATCGACTACTCGCACGACGACGTGCGCATGCACGGGACGTTCGTTCCCGCCTACGCGCTCAACAACATGTTCGCGCAGCCGCCCATCCTCGGCTTCTTCCTCGGCGGCGGGCAGAAAGAGGGATTGATCGGCATCACCTACGAGGTCGTCGGCTCGCCGCACGCGCCGACCCTGCGCGTCAATCCGATGTCGGCCTTCACCCCGGGCATCTTGCGCAAGCCCTTCGAGTTCCACAGCTCGGAAGAGGGCTTTCCCCAGCAGCCCAACGATTCGCGTTAGACCGGCCGCAGCAGAACGTGGCGCTTGCGCCCGAGCGAAAGCTTGATCACGCCTGGCGCGGCCAGGCTTCGCCGGTCGAGCGTCATCTTCTCGTCGGTCACCGGGCGATCGTTGACCTTGAGCCCGCCGCCTTTGACCTGACGGCGCGCCTCGCTGGTCGAAGCGACGAGCCCCGCGCGCACGAACGCGGTGAGGACGCCGACGCCGCCGTCGATCTCGCTCGCGGCGATCTCCACCGTCGGCAGCGTCTCGGCGAGCGCGCCTTCTTCGAAGGTCGTGCGCGCGGTTTCTGCGGCGGCCTCGGCGGCAGGGCGGCCGTGCAAGAGGGCGGTCGCTTCGGTAGCGAGGACTTTCTTGGCCTCGTTGATCTCCTGGTCCTTCAGCGCCGCGAGCCGGGCGATCTCCTCGAGCGGCAGCTCGGTGAACAGCTTCAGGAGCTTCGCGACATCGGCGTCGTCGCTGTTGCGCCAGTATTGCCAATACTCATAGGGGCTCATCATGTCGGCGTTGAGCCACATCGAGCCGGTCTCAGTCTTGCCCATCTTGGTGCCCGCCGACGTAAGCAGCAGGGGCGTGGTGAGCGCGAAAAGCTCGGCGTCGAGCATCCGGCGGCCGAGCTCGACGCCATTGATGATGTTACCCCATTGATCCGAGCCGCCCATCTGCAGGATGCAGCCGTGACGCTTGTAAAGCTCGACGAAGTCGTAGGCCTGGAGAATCATGTAGTTGAATTCGAGGAAAGTGAGCGGCTGCTCGCGATCGAGTCGCAGCTTGACCGAGTCGAACGTGAGCATGCGGTTGATCGTGAAATGGCGGCCGACCTCGCGCAGGAACGGGATGTAGGTCAAACGGTCGAGCCAATCGGCGTTGTTCGCCATGATCGCGCCGGCTGAGAAATCGAGGAAGCGGTCGAACACAGTGCGGATCGAGGCGATGTTGGCGTCGATCCGCTCGTTCGCGAGCAGCGAACGGCTCGCATCCTTGCCGGAGGGATCGCCGATCTTGCTGGTGCCGCCGCCCATGAGCGCGATCGGCCGGTGGCCGGTCTTCTGCAGCCAGCGCAGCATCATGATCGACAGAAGATTGCCGATGTGCAGGCTCGGCGCCGTGGCGTCGAAGCCCACGTAGGCAGTGATCAGGCCAGTCGAAGCGCGCGCGTCGAGCACGGCCGCATCCGAGACCTGGTGGATGAAGCCGCGGTCCGCCAGAACCTGCAGAAACTCCGACTTGTAGGCGCTCATTGGCTCGAGCCCGTCGCGTGTCGCGGGCCGCTGGTGTATCAGGTCCGGCGTCGGATTCAACCGAGGAACGTCCGCGATGGCGAGCCTGGGCGCGCTGGGGCTGATGAGCGGCACTTCGCTCGACGGTGTCGACGCGGCGCTGATCGAGACCGATGGGGAGCGCGTCGCCCGCTTCGGTCCGGTCGGCTACCGGCCCTATGCGGACGGCGAGCGCGACCTGTTGCGCCGGGCGCTCGCCGCGGCCGCCGGCCTCACCGACCGCGCCGGTCGACCGGGCGTGCTCGGCGAGGCGGAGGCGCTGGTGACGCAGGCCCACGCCCACGCGGTCGAAGATTTCCTCGCCGCGCATCGCATCGACCGTCGCGACATCGCGGTCGTGGGCTTTCACGGCCAGACCGTGCTGCATCGCCCGGAGCGCCATCTCACGGTGCAGATCGGCGACGGGGAAGCGTTGGCGCGGCGCATCGGCCTGCCGGTCGTGTTCGATTTGCGCGCCGCCGACGTTGCCGCGGGAGGGCAGGGGGCGCCGCTCGTTTCGGTCTTTCACCGCGCGCTCGTCGAAACCATCGACCGCCCGCGTCCGATCGCGGTGCTCAATGTCGGGGGCGTTGCCAACGTGACCTACGTCGACGGCTCGGGCGACCTCGTCGCCTGCGACACCGGGCCCGGGAACGCGCTCATCGACGATTTCATGGCGGCGCGCACCGGCACGGCGTGTGATCGCGACGGAGCCGCGGCGGCGCTAGGACGCGTCGATGAATCCTGGCTCGCCGCGGCGCTCGCCCGTCCGTTCTTCGCGGCGCCGCCGCCCAAGTCGCTCGACCGCAACGCCTTCGCGAGCCTTGATCCGTCGAGTCTGTCGCTTGCGGACGGTGCCGCCACGTTGACGGCGCTCACCGCGGCGGCGGTCACCGCCGTCGTACCGCTGTTGCCGCGCCCGCCGCGATTCTGGATCGTCGCCGGCGGCGGCGCCCGCAACCCGAGCCTGATGCGCATGCTTGCCGAGCGGCTTGCGCCGGCCACCGTCGAGACCGCTGCGGCAGTCGGATGGTCGTCCGACGCGATCGAGGCGCAGGCGTTCGCGTTTCTCGCGGCGCGGGCGCTCAAGCGTCTGCCGATCACCTTTCCGGGCACGACCGGAGCGCCGCGGCCGATGACCGGCGGGGTCGTTGCGCACCCATGACAGGGATCAGGCATCAGGCATCAGGCATCAGGCATCAGGCATCACCCCCTGATCCCTGAATTCCTGATACCCGATCCCTGGTCAGGCGGCGCTGGTGCGGTCGATTTTCAGCCGCTTGTCGAGATAGGCCGTAACCACCTGCATCAGCGCGTCGATCTTGCCGTCGAAGAAATGATTGGCGCCGGCGATGACCTTCTGGTCGATCACGATGCCCTTCTGGGTCTTCAACTTCTCCACCAGCGCGCTCACGTCCTTGGACGGGACCACGGCATCCTTGTCCCCGTGAACGATCAGCCCCGATGACGGGCACGGCGCGAGGAACGAGAAATCGTAGAGGTTCGCCGGTGGCGCGATCGAGATGAAGCCCTCGATCTCCGGCCGGCGCATCAGCAGTTGCATGCCGATCCAGGCGCCGAACGAGAACCCGGCGATCCAGCAGCTGCGCGCCTCCGGATTGATCGACTGTGCCCAGTCGAGCGCCGATGCGGCATCGGACAATTCGCCCTGGCCGTGGTCGAAGGAACCCTGGCTGCGCCCCACACCGCGGAAATTGAACCGCAGCACCGCGAAATTGCGGTGAACGAACGCATAATAGACCTGATAGACAATCTGATGGTTCATCGTGCCCCCGAACTGGGGGTGCGGATGCAGCACGATGGCAAGCGGCGCGTTCTTCTGCCGCGCCGGATGGTATCGTCCCTCGATGCGTCCGGCGGGGCCGACGAAAATGACTTCAGGCATGGGTTGAACCTTGGTCGGGAGACGCGGAGCGCGGGAAACGGCGACTGCCGATTTACGGCGCGCTTGACGGGATCGGCGGGCGCACGTAACTACTTAGAACCATTCTAATTAATGGCGGCGGCGCCGTCGCGATACCGGCGCAGGACGCCGGAGAGCGTGGCACGGGGTTTCTAGCACAAGTGCCGGGGCGAAAAGCAAGTCTCGTGAGCGGCGGCGTGGTGCCTATGGCCGAGAGAGTCTACCTCGATTGGAACGCGACGGCGCCGCTGCGTCCCGAGGCGCGCGAAGCCATGATTGCGGCGCTCGACGCGGGAAATCCGTCGTCGGTGCATGCCGAAGGCCGTGCCGCGCGCCGGCTGGTGGACGACACGCGGCGCCGTGTCGCGGCGCTGGCGGGGGCCGCGCCCGCCGACGTGGTATTCACGTCCGGCGGCACCGAGGCAAACGCCATGGCGTTGACTCCCGGGCCGCAGGCGGGCGGCGGGCCGCGGACTGTGCTCCTGGTTTCGGCGATCGAGCACCCCTCCGTGCTGGCCGGCGGGCGGTTCCCCGCCGACGCGGTGATATCGATGCCGGTCGGCCCGGATGGCGTGGTCGACCTCCCCGCCCTCGAGCGGCAGCTCGTCGCGCTCAAGGGAGAAGGGCGGGGGCGCCCCCTCGTTTCCCTCATGCACGCCAACAACGAGACCGGCGTGGTGCAGCCGGTCGGCGCGGCCGCCGCCATCGTGCATGCGGCGGGCGCCCTTCTGCACGTGGATGCGGTCCAGGGGGCCGGAAGAATCCCATGCGCTCTCAACAGCCTGGGCGCGGATCTTCTCACGATGTCTGGGCACAAGCTCGGGGGCCCGAAGGGCGTCGGTGCGCTGGTGCGCCGCTCGGACGCCGTGGGTTGGCCGGATCCCCTGATCAAGGGCGGCGGGCAGGAGCGGGGCGCGCGTGCCGGCACCGAGAACGTCGCCGCCATTGTCGGCTTTGCCGCAGCCGCTGCGGCCGCCGCCCGGGACCTCGACGCGGAGCGCCCACGCCTGACCGCATTGCGCGACCGCCTGGAGGCCGGGCTCAAGGCCGCATTCCCGCAGACGGTGGTATTCGGGGCCGGGGCCGAGCGGCTGCCCAATACGACCCTGTTCGCGCTTCCCGGCGCCAAGGCCGAGACTGCCGTAATCGGGCTCGATCTTGCCGGCTTTGCGGTATCATCCGGTGCGGCGTGTTCCTCCGGCAAGGTCGGCCCGTCGCACGTTCTGGCCGCCATGGGCGTCCCGGGGGCTGTGGCGGGGGGAGCGGTGCGCGTGAGCATCGGCTATGCGACGCAAGAAGCCGACGTCGATCGGTTTCTTGCCGCTTGGATGAAGCTCGCACACGCATTATCTAAGGAGTCACGCGGCATCGCCGCCTGAGGCGGCATTGCAGAGGGTGAAACCGTCCGGTCAAGCAGACGACCATAACCGACTATCCGACCCGCGGTCCTTGAAACCGCAGTGGAGGGGAATATGCCGGCCGTGCAAGAGACCGTCGAGCAGGTCCGCCGCATCGACGTCGATCAATACAAGTACGGATTCGTCACCGATATCGAATCCGAGAAGGCCCCCAAGGGCCTGCGCGACGACACCATCCGCTACATCTCGGCGAAGAAGAGCGAGCCCGAGTGGATGCTCGCGTGGCGGCTAGATGCGTTCCGGCGCTGGCAGACCATGCGCGAGCCGCAATGGGCGCGCGTCGAGTACGGGCCGATCGACTACCAGGACATGTACTATTACTCCGCGCCGACGAAGAAGGCGGGGCCGAAATCGCTCGACGAGATCGACCCGGAAATCCTCAAGACCTACGAGAAGCTCGGGATTCCGCTGCGCGAGCAGGAAATCCTCGCCGGCGTCGAGCGCCCGCAGGGCAGCTATTCGCGCGTCGCGGTCGACGCGGTGTTCGACTCGGTGTCCGTGGCGACGACCTTCAAGGAGGAGCTGAAGAAGGCGGGCGTGATCTTCTGCCCGATTTCCGAGGCGATCCAGCAGCACCCGGACCTGGTGCGAAAGTACCTCGGCTCGGTCGTCCCGATCACCGACAATTTCTTCGCCACCTTGAACTCGGCGGTGTTCTCCGACGGCTCGTTCGTCTACGTGCCGCCGGGCGTGCGCTGCCCGATGGAGCTGTCGACCTATTTCCGCATCAACGAGCGCAATACCGGCCAGTTCGAGCGTACCCTGATCATCGCCGACAAGGGCTCCTACGTGAGCTACCTCGAGGGCTGCACCGCGCCGATGCGCGACGAGAACCAGCTGCACGCGGCGGTGGTCGAACTCGTCGCGCTGGACGACGCCGAGATCAAATACTCGACCGTGCAGAACTGGTATCCGGGCGACGCCAAGGGACGCGGCGGTGTCTACAACTTCGTCACCAAGCGCGGCGACTGCCGCGGCCGCAAGTCGAAGATTTCCTGGACCCAGGTCGAGACCGGCTCGGCGATTACCTGGAAATACCCGAGCTGCATCCTGCGCGGCGACTACTCGCAAGGCGAGTTCTACTCGATCGCCATCTCGAACGGGCGCCAGCAGGTCGACTCCGGCACCAAGATGCTGCACCTCGGCAAGAACACGTCGAGCCGCATCATCTCCAAGGGCATCGCCGCCGGGCAGTCCAACAATACTTATCGCGGGCTCGTCTCGGCGCACCGCAAGGCGACCGGTGCGCGCAACTTCACCAACTGCGATTCGCTCCTGATCGGCGACAAGTGCGGCGCCCACACGGTGCCGTACATCGAGGCGAAGAATTCCTCCGCCGTGTTCGAGCACGAGGCGAGCACGTCGAAAATCTCAGAGGCGCAGCTGTTCTACTGCCGGCAGCGCGGGCTTAACGCCGAGGAGGCGGTGGCGCTGATCGTCAACGGGTTCGTGCGCGACGTGCTCCAGCACCTGCCGATGGAATTCGCCGTCGAGGCGCAGAAGCTCATTTCGATCAGCCTGGAAGGCTCGGTCGGCTGAGCGGTCGGCCGACCGGGGATCATTCGGACACAAGACAAGGTTTCAGGAAGCTTTCGCATGTCGATGCTGGAAATCAAGAATCTCGTCGTCGAGATCGACGGCAGGACGATCCTGTCCGGGGTCGACCTGGCGGTGAACGCCGGCGAAGTCCACGCCATCATGGGCCCCAACGGCTCGGGGAAGTCGACGCTCGCCTACGTGCTCGCCGGCAAGGCGGATTACGCGGTCACCCAAGGCGAGGTGTTGTTCGACGGCGAGGACATGCTCGCGATGGAGCCGGACGAGCGTGCCGCCAAGGGCCTGTTCCTCGCGTTCCAATATCCTCTCGAGATTCCCGGCGTCGCCACCATGACGTTCCTGCGCACCGCGCTCAACGCGCAACGGCGCAAGCGCGGCGAGGCGGAACTCTCCACGCCCGATTTCATGAAGCGGGTGCGCGAGGCCGCCGGCAAGCTCGGGATCGACCAAGCAATGCTCCG
>DASZJC010000069.1:0-7847 GCA_035948495.1 Xanthobacteraceae bacterium
ACCCGCGCGAACACGAGGACGTCGACCGCCGCGGCGCCCGCGCGCAACAGCGCCCGCGCACAGGCGTCGATGGTCGCGCCGGAGGTGAGCACGTCGTCGATGAGAACGAGCCGGCGCTTGGCGACCTCCGCGCGCGCCTCCTCGCGCACGCGAAACGCGCCCTGGACGTTAAGCGCGCGCTCGGACGCGGTGAGGCCCACTTGCTGGCGCGTCGACTTAATTCGCGCCAATGCCGCGTGCGCGACCGGCAGCTGGGCCCGCGTCGCGATGACTTCGGCGAGCGCGGCAGACTGGTTGAACCGCCGCGCCCACAGCCGCCGCCAGTGCAACGGCACCGGCACCAGCGCGTCGGCCTCGGCCAGCAGCGCGCCGCCGGCCTGCACCATCCAGCGTCCGAGCGTCGGCGCCAGATCGAGCCGGTCGCCGTATTTGAGCGAGTGCACGAGGGTGCGGGCGATGTCGTCGTAGCGCACGGCGGCCCGGGCGCGGCCGTAGGCCGGCGGATCGGCGATCGCCTGCATCGACAGGACGCCGGGTCCGGGGTCGTAGGCGAACGGAATGCCCAGCCGCTCGCAATAAGGCGGCGTGATGAACGAGAGCTGCGACCAGCAGCCCGGGCACAGCCCGCCGTCGTCGGCGACCGGCCGGCGGCACGCCGGGCACAGCGGCGGCAACGCGGCATCGAGCACCAGGCGGCCGGCGCCGCGCAAGGCTCCTGCGAGCCGCGCCCAACGCCCGCGCCGGTCCTCGCCGGCGGACAGTGCAGGTTGCATGGAGCAAATGTACCGCCGTCGCCGCCCGGGCTCAATGCCGCTTTGACGGCGCCGACCCGCCGCGCCATAAAGCGCTGCGATGCCGCAGGTCCAAGCTTTGTTTGACCGCGCGCTGCTCGCGCAGCGGCGGCGCCGCGCCTCGGCGCTCGGGCCGGTCACGTTCCTCATCGATCGCGTGGCCGAGGACATGGCGGAGCGGCTCTCGGCGGTGCGGCGGACGTTCGATGTGGCGGTCGATCTCGGCACGCCCACCGACGCGGTGCGGCGCGCGCTGCTGGACGCCGGTGCGGTCGGCCGGATCGTCGCCACGGCGGCCGTCGCCGAACCGCGCGCCGACGACCGCGCGCCGACCATCGTCGCCGACGAGGAACGATTGCCGTTCCGGGACGCTTCGCTCGACCTCGTGGTATCGGGGCTCGCGTTGCAATTCGTCAACGATCTGCCCGGCGTGCTGGTGCAGATCCGGCGCGCGCTCAAGCCCGACGGGCTGTTTCTCGCGGCGCTCGCCGGCGGCGACACGCTGACCGAATTGCGCCAGGCGTTCGCGGCGGCGGAAGCCGAGGTCGAGGGCGGCGCCTCGCCGCGCGTTGCGCCGTTCGCTGACGTTCGCGCCATGGGGGCGCTGCTGCAGCGCGCCGGCTTCGCGCTGCCGGTCGCCGACGTCGACCGCGTGTGCGCGCGCTACGATTCGCCGGTGCGCCTCATGCACGATCTTCGCCGCATGGGCGCGACGAACGTGCTTGCCGAACGCCGCCGCGCCGTGCTGCGGCGCGCGACCCTCGCGCGGGTGACCGAAATCTATGCCGAACGTTTCGCCGACCCGGACGGGCGGGTGCGGGCAAGCTTCGACGTCGTCTGGCTGTCGGGCTGGGCGCCGGACGCGAGCCAGCAGCAGCCGCTGCGGCCCGCCTCCGCCCGCATGCGCCTCGCCGACGTGCTCGGCACGCGCGAACTCTCGGCGGGCGAGAAGCCGGAGCGCGACGGCTGATACGGGCCGACGCGTCTTAAAGTGGGATGACTGTTCGAAGAAAAGTCATCCCGCTTTAGCTGCTTGATTGAGCATGATCTTTTCGGAAAACCGGTACCCACCCCGGATCAAGTCCGCGGCAGGCTTTTTCGCGATCATGCTCTACATCGCCGCCGCGATCCTATTGTAAAGATTGTTGACCACCGAGGTGCCGACCCCGAACACGATCGCGGCGATGGCTGAGCCAATGCCGGATGCGATCAAGGCATATTCGATCGCGGTGGCGCCGCGCTCGTCGGCCAGGAACCGGCCGGCGATATGCGTGGTGCTCGACAAAACCTTCATCTTGCGGGCCATGACAACCATCCTGGTTGGGTCGCGAACAATCACAGCAGGCCGGTCAGGTGGGCGACCAGAGGCTCGTCCGCCGGCGGCATCGGGTAATCGCGCAGCCGGTTCGGTCGCACCCAGGCAAGGCGTTGGCCTTCCCTCGGCGTCACCGTCCCGTCCCACCGCCGGCACACGAACAACGGCATCAGCAGGTGGAAGTCGGGATAGGCGTGGCTCGCGAATGTC
The DNA here is from genome assembly GCA_035948495.1 of Xanthobacteraceae bacterium. GTDB lineage: Bacteria > Pseudomonadota > Alphaproteobacteria > Rhizobiales > Xanthobacteraceae > AP-16. The sequence goes on from DASZJC010000069.1 coordinate 2,317, forward strand.
AGCGGTGCCAGGCAAGCTTCCCTGACGACGATTCCCAGCTCCTCCTTGAGCTCGCGGATCAGGCTGTCCTCGGGCCGTTCGCCCGCCTCGACCTTGCCGCCGGGAAATTCCCAAAGGCCCGCCATCGTCTTGCCGGCCGGACGCTGGGCCAAGAGAACGCGCCCATCGGCATCGACGAGGGCGCAAGCAGCGACGAGGACGAGTTTGACGCTCACGACCCTTGAGCCGACGTTACGGGGCGGAGAATTAAAGCCCTATCAACGGGTGTAGTTAACCGCGCGTTTACGAGCGATAGCCGGCGTTGATCGCGATGTAGTCCCCGGTGAGGTCGCAGGTGAGCACGCGGTCGCGGGCGCGCCCGAGCCCGAGTGCGACTTTGATTCTGATATCCGCTCGTTTCATGTAGGTGGACACCACGGCTTCGTCATAGGCCGGATCGCGCTCGCCGCGGTGCGCCACCCGGATATCGCCGAACCAGATCGACAGGCGGTCGCGATCGGCCGGCTCCCCCGCCTTGCCGACCGCCATCACCACCCGGCCCCAATTGGCGTCCTCCCCGGCGACCGCCGTCTTGACCAGCGGCGAGTTGGCGATCGACAGCGCGATGCGGCGCGCGGATCGCTTCGACATCGCGCCCTCGACCACCACCTCGATGAGCTTGTGCGCGCCCTCGCCGTCGCGGGCGACCTGCTCGGCGAGCGAATCGAGCACCTGCTGGAACGCCCGGCGGAAATCGCCCAGCCGGCGATCGCCCGCCCGGGCAATGACGGGCGCTCCGCGCAGCCGCGCCGCTCCGGTCGCAAACGCCAGCAACGTATCGGACGTCGACGTGTCGCCGTCGACCGTGACCGCGTTGAAGCTGTCGACGACGCCGTGCTTGAGCAGCGCTTGCAATGCGGGGGCCGCGATCGGGGCGTCGGTGAAGACGAAGGCGAGCATGGTCGCCATGTCGATGCCGATCATACCGGAGCCCTTGGCGATGCCGTTGATGGCGACGGTGGTATCCCCGAGCTTGGCGGTGGCGGTTGCGACCTTCGGGTAGGTGTCCGTCGTCATGATCGCCTTCGCCGCGTCGATCCAGCCGCTCGGCGCGGCCTGGGCGGCGAGATCGTCCATGACGGCGGCGAACTTGCGCGCGTCGAGCGGCTCGCCGATGGTGCCGGTGGAGCCCAGCAGGATCTGCCCGGGCCGGCAGCTGATCGCCTTGGCGGCCAGTTCGGCGGTGAGTCTGACCGCCGCGCGCCCGGCCTTGCCGGTGAACGCGTTGGCGTTGCCGGAATTAACCACGAGCCCGCGCGCGGTTCCGCCGGAAAGCCGGGCGCGGCACCACTCGACCGGGGCGGACGGGCAGCGCGAGCGGGTGAGGACGCCGGCGGCCGTCGTGCCCTTGTCGAACACGGCGAGCAGCACGTCGGTGCGTCCGACATAGCGCAGCCCCGCCGCCGCCGCGGCCAGGCGCACGCCGGCGATCTCCGGCAGGGAGGGAACGCGCGTCGGCGCAAGCGGCGAGACCGCGGCCATGGACCGGGGAGGCCCTAAGGCTTGGCCGGCTGGGCCGGCTGCTGCGCCGGCGCCTCGAGCCGTTCGATCTTGCCCTCCGCCCGCAGCTTGGCGATCAGGTCGGCCTGCGCCTTGCGCACCAGGTGGGTCGCGAGCTGGTCGCGCACCTGGTCGAACGCCGGCACTTGGCGCTCGCGCTTGTCCTCGAGCTTGATGATGTGCCAACCGAACCGGGTGTGGACCGGCTCGGAAATCTGTCCCTTTTCCAGCTTGAAGACGGCCTCGGCGAATTCAGGCACCATTTCCTCCTTGGGGAAATAGCCGAGGTCGCCGCCTTCGGCGGCTCCCGGATCGGTCGACTTCTGCCGGGCAAGCTCGGCGAAATCGGCGCCGTTCTTCAGCTCGGCCGCGATCGCCTTCGCCTCCTCCTCGCTCTTGACGAGGATGTGCCGCGCCCGTGCCTCCTGCTGGCCTGCCATCTGCTTGGCGGCCTCGTCGTAGAGCTGGTGCATGGCGGCTTCGGTTATCGCCGCCTTCGCCTCCGACTGCAGCAACAGGTCCATGAGGATTTTGCTGCGGTAATAAGCCATTCGCTGCCTGAACTCCTCGCTGTCGCCGAGCTTCCGGGCTTCGGCCGCCTTGGCGACCAGCGTCATGTCGGTGAGGTAGGTGGTCAGATATTCGCGCCGGCTCTCCGGCGGCATCTGCGACAGGTTCGAGCCGATATCGTCCTCCGCGATGGCGATGTCGCTCGCCTTGATGTCGGTTCCGTTCACCCGCGCAACCACGGGGTCGGCGTCCTCGGCGCCGGCGCGCAGCCCGAACGTCAAGGGCAGTACGACGGTTGCTATCAGCGCGAGGGCGCGGGGCGCGCGCGACCGGGGAAACAAACGGATCCGCGCGAGCGAACTCAGCAACGAATTCATGGGTCGATCCTTCGATGGAAGTGGCTGTCGCCCGGCGAATGCGGCTGGACACTCGCGCAACGGATACGGCTTGGCAATGGCCGAAAAGCGGCGAAACGCGATGAACCCGGGCCGGCGATTGACAAGGGCCGGACCCCCTCCTATCTGTCGACCATTCCCGCCGCAACCCGAAAAGCGCCGTATTGTGAGGGGCATCGATGCATCGGGCGGCGACCTCGCGGGTCCACTCGTGGGTTTACTCCAAAAAAGGCTTCGCACCGTTGCGGTCGATGATCGTACATTCGGGCCGTTGCAGTCTTGACCGGACGGGTTGTCGCATCGACATCGTCATGATGGACACGGCATTTGCGCCACGGGACGTGGCAGGGTTTCCGGCATGATCGGCGCAGTTCTCCGCAAGGTGTTCGGTTCCTCCAACGAACGCCGGATCAAGAGCTATCGGCCGCGCGTTGACGCGATCAACGCGCTGGAAAAAGAGCTCGAATCCCTGTCCGACGAGGCGCTGCGCGCGCGCACCGAGGAGTTCAAGCGCCAACTGGCCGACGGCAAGACCCTCGATGACCTGCTGGTGCCGGCCTTCGCGACCGTGCGCGAGGCGGCCAAGCGCACGCTCGGGCAGCGGCATTTCGACGTGCAGCTGATCGGCGGCATGGTGCTGCACGAAGGCCGCATCGCCGAGATGAAGACCGGCGAAGGCAAGACGCTGGTCGCGACCCTGCCGGTCTATCTCAACGCGCTCGCCGGCCGCGGCGTGCACGTGGTCACCGTCAACGACTACCTGGCCAAGCGCGACGCCGAGTGGATGGGCCAGATCTACGGTTTCCTCGGCCTCTCGGTCGGCGTCATCGTGCACGGGCTCGATGACGACGAGCGCCGGACCCAATATGCCCGCGACGTGACCTACGGCACCAACAACGAGCTGGGCTTCGATTACCTGCGCGACAACATGAAGTACCGGCTCGAGGACATGGTCCAGCGCGGCCATGTCTTCGCCATCGTCGACGAGGTCGATTCGATCCTGATCGACGAGGCGCGCACGCCGCTGATCATTTCCGGGCCGCTCGACGATCGCTCCGATTTCTACAACACGATCGATACCTTCATCCTCAAGCTCGAAAAGCCGGACTACGAGGTCGACGAGAAGCAGCGCACCGTCAATCTCACCGAGGTCGGCATGGAGCGGATGGAGCAGTGGCTGCGCGACGCCGGCCAGCTCAAGTCCGATTCGCTCTACGACGTGGAGAACGTCTCGGTCGTCCATCACGTCAACCAGGGACTGCGCGCCCACAAGCTGTTCCAGCGCGACAAGGACTACATCGTGCGCAACGGCGAAGTCGTCATCATCGACGAGTTCACCGGCCGCATGATGCCGGGACGGCGCTACTCGGAAGGTCTGCACCAGGCGCTGGAGGGCAAGGAGCACCAGCCGATCCAGCCGGAGAACCAGACCCTCGCCTCGATCACGTTCCAGAATTATTTCCGCATGTACGAGAAGCTCGCCGGCATGACCGGCACGGCCGCGACCGAGGCCGACGAGTTCCTCGACATCTACGGGCTCGACGTGCTCGAAGTGCCGACCAACATGCCGATGGTTCGCCTCGACGACGATGACGAGGTCTATCGCACGGCGGTCGAAAAATACCGCGCCATCATCACGCTCATCGACGATTGCAAGGCGCGCGGACAGCCGGTGCTGGTCGGCACGACCTCGATCGAGAAATCCGAACAGCTCGCCGAAATGCTGCGCAAGCAGGGCTGGGAACAGCACGACTTCTCCGATCCCAACGCGTTTGCCGCGCTCTATTCCGGCGACGAGGGCGCCGCCACGACCAAGGTGTTCGCGGTGCTCAATGCCCGCTACCACGAGCAGGAAGCGATGATCATCGCCCAGGCCGGCATGCCGGGCGCCATAACCATTGCCACCAACATGGCCGGCCGCGGCACCGACATCCAGCTCGGCGGTAACGCGCGGTTTCGCCTGCTCACCTGGATCCGGGAAAACGCCAAGGCCGGCGGCAAGTTCGGCATGTTCATGCAAGCCGGCAAAGACGACGTGGACGAACTCCTGAAAAGATGGATCGACGAACGCATCATCGGCTCCGACAAGATTTCCAGCCCCTACTTCGCTTGGGCCACGGATGAGATCAACGCCGGCCGTAAGCCGGCGCAATCGGAAATCGATCAAAGACTGAGCGAGATTCGGACCAAGATAGCCGCGAAGGATGCGCCGCTCTTCGAACTCTTCGGCCGCTTGCTCGGTCCGGGGGCGCGGATCGATCGGGCGGAGGATGTGGACGCCCTTCAGGGCGATCTTGCGCGGGTCAGCGATGTTCTGCCGGAATTGATCGCAAGCCGCTTGCGCGAGTGGCAGGTAGCTGCCGCGGGCGAAAATCCCGGCGCCGAGAAGTTGAGAAAAAATGCCGAAGAACTCATCAAGAGCGTAAATGAAATCGGCAAAGAGTGCGCGAAAGCGCTCGACGAAATCCTGACGACGCGACGCAAGGCGCTCGAAGGCGGCGGCCTTTATGTGCTGGGCACCGAGCGGCACGAGAGCCGGCGCATCGACAACCAGCTGCGCGGCCGCACCGGCCGCCAGGGCGACCCCGGCCACTCGAAGTTCTTCCTCTCCTGCGAGGACGACCTGCTGCGCATCTTCGCCGGCGACCGGCTGGACGCCATCATGCGCACCTTCGGCGTCGAAGAAGGCGAGGCGATCACCCACCGCTGGCTGAACGGAGCGATCGCCACCGCCCAGAAGCGCGTCGAGCAGCGCAACTATGAGATCCGCAAGAACCTCCTGAAGTACGACGACGTGGTCAACGACCAGCGCAAGGCGGTGTTCGAACAGCGCCGGGAGTTCATGGAGTCCGAGGACCTCTCGGCCATCGTCACCGAGATGCGCCACGACACCATCGACGACCTCGTGGCCCGCCACCTTCCGCCGAAGGCCTACGCCGACCAATGGGACGTCGAGGGGCTGGACGAACGCGTCCAGAGCCTTCTGGGCCTGACCCTGCCGGTCCGCGAGTGGGCGGCCGAGGAGGGCATCGCCAACGACGAGATCCGCGAACGCCTGGTGGCGGCCGCCGATGCGCGGGCGGCCGA
>DASZJC010000070.1:0-4324 GCA_035948495.1 Xanthobacteraceae bacterium
CCAACCGATATGTCCCTGATCGGCAGTTCCAACAGCGAGGTTTTCATCGTCGACGGTGATGCGGCGGTGTGCGACGCGCTGTCGATCGAGCTCGCCCGCGAAGGCTATCGCGCGACGACGTTCAGGGATGGTGCGGCGTTCCTCGCGGCCGCGCGAACGCGCTCGCCTGCCTGCGTGCTGCTCGACGTCGACATGCCCGGCAGGTCGGGGCTGGAGATTCTCAATGAGCTCGACGCCAGGAACTATCCTGCACCGATCTTGCTCATGTCGAACCGCAGAGACATTCCGACGGTGGTCGAGGCGATCAAGGACGGCGCTTTTGATTTCATTGAAAAGCGACCGGACGGCGAGGCGACAGTCGCGTGCGTACGTGAAACAATCGACGGCTGGACCCGTCAGCGACAGCAGAATGGCAACGGAGGTCAACCTCTGCCGTCGTCCTTCTTGGGCTGCGATCTGCTCACGCCGCGCGAGCGCGATGTGCTGAGCCAGATCACGGCCGCCGCCTCAAACAAGGAAACGGCGGCAACTCTGGGCATCAGCCAACGGACCGTCGAGGTCCATCGCGTTCATATCATGCAAAAGCTTGGTGCCAAGAATACGGCGCATCTCGTTCGCATTGTGTTGGGTAAAAGACACCGTGCGTGGTGACCGCACGCTCGCGCCAGGCTGATTGTCTTGGTGAAATTGAACTTTGCGGTTTCGCCATTAGAGCGGAACGGCTTTTTCTTCGAATCGTCATCCCGACCCGGTTTATTGTAACTTTCTAAAGCAGGTCCCGATTCCGAAGGAACGGGACATGCTTTAGTCCCCACGCGCCAGCTCAGGATCGATCCGGGCATGAGCCGGGACGGTGATTTGAAGGCGAGACGCGTCGATTCCGCGTCATCGGCTTTACAATTGCCAAACCAACCCTGCGAAATCTACCCGCCGCGTGCGTACTTCTACCGACGCAATTTGAGCGCCGATGAACGAAAGAACTGCGTTGCCCAACAGAGGAGCGCGCAGTGTCCGATCCGGCCGTAAAGATGCTCATCGCGGACGAGGCGGACGAGGTCCGATTCCTGTTCTGGCGCACGCTGCGCCACGCCGAGCCGCCGATCGAGCTGGTCGAGGCATCGAGCGGCGTCGAGTGCCTGCACCGTCTCGAGCAGGGCGGGATCGATCTCGCCTTCATCGACGTCCGCCTGCCGGAGGTATCCGGGCTCGAGGCGGTGTGGAGCGCGCGCTCCCGCGGCATCAACACGTTCGTCACGTTCATGGCCGGCGAACTCAGCGAGCACGTCATCGAGACGGCGCGGACGCTGCGTGCCTACGAGATCCTGACGAAGCCGGTCGGGCAGGAGGCGATCGAGGCGATCGTCGCGAGCTATCGGCGCCTGTCCTCCCCGCTGCGTGCCCTGGTCGTGGACGATTCCGCGACCGTGCGGGCGCTCGTGCGCAAGGTCGTCGGCGGCAGCATTTTCCGGATCGAGGTGGAGGAGGCGGCGGACGGTGAGGCGGCGCTGGCCCGCTGCCGGGCCGGCGGCATCGATCTCGTGTTCCTCGATTTCAGCATGCCGGGCCTCGACGGGCTCGCGACCCTGGAGCGGCTCATCGCGCAGGACCCGGCCGTCAAGGTCGTCATGATATCGGGCCGCGGCAGGCGGCAGGAAGAGACCGACGCGCTCGGCCGCGGCGCCGCCGCATTCCTTCGCAAGCCGTTCTCTCCCGCGCACGTCGACGGGTTGCTGCACGATCTGTTCGACCTGCGCTCTCCCGACCTGGCGAGGGAAGGGGCCGGACTGGTGAGGCAATTCGAGGTGGCGATCGCCGGACGCACCATCTCGCTGCGCCACAAGCCGACCGGGCACGTCTACGAATATCTGTGGTTCCGCGACGCGCCGCATCTGCGCCTCGGGCAGGTGCGGGAGAATTTGGGCGCGGAGATTCCCGCGCGCCAGATCCGCGCGGACGCCCGCCATGCCGCGCTCCTGGAATTGAAGCAGGCAAGATTGTTGAAGGCTGTCGCAGCATGAAACCCCCGGCGTCGGATCGTAAGTGTGGTCCACGGTAGCTGATCGTCCGACGCCACTCCGCCAGGCGACCTTCACGCTCCCCCGGGTGAAGGTTGCCTGGCGGCTCTTTTTCGAAACGCGGATGGAACAAACTCGCGCGCAGCGAACGAAGGCGCGGTCGCTGATGCGGGCTAAGGGTTTTTGCGAATAGCGCCGGTGGCGGCTGCGCGGCTATTATTTGAAGATGCAGCGATTCGTACAGGCGCATCCTCTCGGCAGTCATGGCAACTTCCCGGTGGAACTTGGCTCCAACGACGTCGATGCCCTGCTTGAAGAAAACAGGAGACTTCGACGTCTTGTGATTTATTTGTCCTCTCTCGTCATCAAGAACGTTGTGGACCCGAGATAGGGACCGTCGCCGAAGGGCCGTTGGCGCTCGCTTACGGCAGCAGACGGGCGAGGCCGTTGAAATCGACCGGCTTGCGAATCCAATCGAGCACGCGCAGCGCGGCCGAGCGCTCGTCCTCGTAGCCCATCTCCGGCGTGGCCGAGACCACGACGATCGGCGTATTGCGGTAGCGCCATTGCGCGCGCAGCCGCTCGATCAGCGAGATTCCGTCGCCGTCCGGCAAGTGCAGGTCGACGAGGAATGCCCCATATGCCTTGCCTGCCGCCGCAGCCACGGCCTGCGCGGCGGTGCCGGCGACATCCGGCGCGAATCCGGTCTGCCGCAGATGCTCGCACAGCAGGTCCGCGGCGTCGTCATCGTCTTCGCACACGAGGATCGGCACCGCGCCGCCGTGCGGGCCGGTGTCCGCCGCGACGCGCTCGTCCCAGCTCGGCAGATCGACGTGAAACACCGTGCCCCCGCCCGGCACGTCGTCGCAGCCGACGTCGCCGCCGTGCCGAATCACGATCTGCTTGACGATGCTCAGGCCCAGGCCGGTAGCGCCCTGCGCGCGCTCGCCCGTCGCCCCGGCTTGGGCGAATTTCTCGAAAATGTCCGCCTTGACGCCGTCGGGAAGTCCGGGACCGTGGTCGGCCACGGCGATGCGCACGTGGTCGCCGCGGCCCTCGATCGAGACCATGACTTTCTGTTCGGGCGGCGAGAATTTGATCGCATTGGAGAGGAGATTGACCAGCGCCTGAGCGAGCCGGCCGGGGTCGCCGGAGACGACGGCGTCGTCGGCACGATCGAGCGTCACCTTCACCTGGAAGCCGTCGGCAAACGCGCGGGTGGCGGCGATCGCCTGCTCGACCAGGGGCTTCACCTCGACGCGCCGGAAATCGAATGCCGCGTGTCCCGACTCGATCCTTTCGACGTCGAGAATGTCGTTGACCAGCCGGACCAGCCTTTGACAATTGGTGTGCGCGATCTTGATCAGCCGCATGGCCGGGGCGGGAAGACGGCCGAGCCCGCCGCCGGTGAGGAGGCCGAGCGAGCCGACGACCGAGGTCAGCGGCGTGCGCAGTTCCTGGCTTACGGCGGCGATGAATTCGTCCTTGATGCGCTCGGCCCGTCGCCGCCCCGTGATGTCGCGCACGAACGCCACGAACGCCCGCCCGCTCGCGGCCGGCGTTTCCGCCAGCGTCAGGTCGATCGGGAAGGGCGAGCCGCCGGCGGGCATGGCTTGGAACTCGTGCATGCCGCCCGCTCCCAAGAGGTGGCGCAGACGCATCCCCGAAGGGGCGGGGGCCCCGCCGAGATCGATCAGGCTGTCGACGTCACGCCCGGCCGCGGCGTCGCTCGCCAGCGCGAACATGCGCTCGGCCGCGGGGTTGAGGCTGGCGATCGTTCCGTCCTCCTCGAACGTCAGGATGCCGACCGCGGCGGACGCAAATACCGTGCGCTCGCGCGCCGCCGCGGCGGCGTGAACGGCCGGCGCCGGGCGTGCGCGCTCCGCCGGCGCCGCCCGCGGCAACCGCGCGCGGGGAGCAATGAGCCTGCTCTTGGCGAGCAGCAGCACCAGCACGGCGAACGCCGCGGCCGTCAGGCCGTAGATCGCGCCGGCATAGAAGCCGGCCGTGAAGCGGCCCGCCCACACGGTAGACAACGGCTGCTGAGCAAACGGAGCCGCGGCAATGAACAGGGCAAGTGCCGTCGCCGCGACAGCGCGTGCAAGCCGGCGATCGCTGCGCTGCGCCGAGACGGCGGAAAAAAGCTTCCGTTCCCCCGCTGCGTCCTGCATCGTGCCTTCTCCGCAATTGCAGCCGCGGCTGCACGCGCGGCGACGGAGCGCAAACGTAGGCGGCCGGCATGAATTTTGGATGAAGACGGCGCCGACCGGGCCGCATAACGTGTGGGTGACAAAACGATCGCGGCCGGC
>DASZJC010000071.1:0-4959 GCA_035948495.1 Xanthobacteraceae bacterium
CTGACCAGCGTTAGGCACGTGATCTGGATCACGTTGATGACGATCGCCGCCATCGTCGAGCCGCTCACCCCCCGGTAGGCGATGTAACCGCAGATCAGCGCGAGGGCCACTGCGCCTCCGGCCTGCGGGATGTAGGTCAGGGTGTGGTGGAACGCCGTCTGGTAGATGTAGCCGAACAGGATCCCCATGAAGCCGACCATGATCGCCGGGTACAGCCAGTAGTAGAGATGGCTGATCCAGCCGATCGAGAGCTTCGCGAATCGGGCCCGGGCCTGGTGCTCCGGCTTCTCCTTGTCGAGCAGGGCTGCCTCGGCGAAGTAGTAGCTGGAGCCGGTGCCGGCGTCCGGGTAGATCCGGGCCAGCTCGCTGTAGCTGTAGGCAGTCAGCAGGGCCAGGACGAGCGAGAACAGCAGACCGGTCCACATGTCCGGCGCCGTGGATCCGCCCTTCTGCGACGCTTGGATCTGGAACGTCGTCCAAAGGAACGCCCCAGGTGCGATCAGCGCCATCGCGTTGACCGTGATGCCCGTGAGCGTCAGCGATCGCTGCATCTCACCGGACGTTGACGTGGTGTCGGCCACTCGTAGTCCTCCTCGTGTTGTTGTTGGGCCGTGCCGACCTGCCCCGACGGGGCATGCGGTGATTCGGTGCTGGCGCGCCGCTGCGCCATAAAGAGACCGTAAAGGCGGCTCGTTACACGACCGATGCCGCTCTGTGAACGGCTTGTTAACGACATAAACGAATCGCTTATGTCGGACGGGGCCCTCGCTGCCCCCCTCGAAGCCCCTCCCCCGCCTCTGAGGGGCGGGCGACGGTCAGGGTCGGGCGATCAGCCGGTAGCCGACGCCTGGCTCGGTCACGAGGCGAGGGTTGGCCCGGTCGTCCGCCAGCTTCCGGCGCAGGGAACGGGTGTACACGCGGAGGTACTCGACGTGGCCGGCCCCGTCGGCACCCCACACTTCGGCGAGGATCGCCCCATGCGTCAGGACACGGCCCGGGCGGCGGGCGAGGAAGGCGAGCAGGGCGAACTCCCTCGGGGTCAACTCGACGAGGCGTCCCCCGACGGTGACCCAGTGATGGCTGATGTCGACGACCAGGTCGCCCACCTGGAGGACGGAAGCGCCCTCCGAGGCCTCACGGCTCTGGTAGTGGCGGAGCGCAACGCGGACCCTGGCTTCGAGCTCGGGCATCGAGAACGGCTTGGTGACGTAGTCGTCGGCGCCGAGATCAAGCGCCTGCACCTTGGCGACCTCGTCGGCGCGGCTGGAGAGCACGACGATGGGGACGCTTTCGTTGCGCGCGCGGATGGTGCGCAGCAGCTCCAGGCCCTCCATGTCGGGAAGCCCGAGATCGAGGATGATCAGGTCCGGCTTCTCGCGCATGAGATCGAGGGCGGTCCGGCCGTCGGGCGCCTCGATCACCCGGTACTCCTGGGTGCCCAGCCCCATCCGCAACAGCTTTCGAATGGGCGGCTCGTCGTCGACGACGAGCACCCGCAGCGGGGGCGCGGTCATGCGGCGGTATCCAACTGTTGGGAGCCCAACGGGATCGGGAGCCGGATCGTGAACACCGCCCCCGAATGGTCGGTGCGGTTGGCGGCGGTGATGGTTCCGCGCATGGCTTCGACGAAGCCGCGCGAGATGGCGAGCCCGAGGCCCGTGCCCGCCCGCACCTGGTCGCCCTTCTGCACGCGGTAGAACTTGTCGAAAATCTGCTCGAGGTCGCCCGGCGGGATGCCCTCGCCCTCGTCGAGAACCTGCAGGCAGACGGCCTCGCTTTCGCGCCAGCTCTGAATGCGCACGGTGGTGCGGGCCGGCGCGTATTTCGCCGCGTTGTCCAACAGGTTGAACAGCACCTGCTCGAACAGCACCGGGTCGACATGGAGCATGGGCAAGTCGGCGGCGAGATCGACCTCGACGCGGTGCTGGGCGAGGATTTTCGCCGCGCGGCGCAGCGCGCTGCCGAGGATTTCGCTGACATCGTGCAGGGCGGCGTTCGGCACGACCGCGCCCGCCTCGAGCCTCGTCATGTCGAGCAGGTTGGCGATGAACCGGTTGAGCCGCTCGGATTCGTCGATGATGGTCACCAGCAAATCGGCCTTCTGCGCGTCGTCGAGCGCGCCCGCGAGGTCGCGCAGCGTGCCGGCGGCGCCGAGCACCGCGGCGAGCGGCGTCTTGAGATCGTGCGAGATGGAGGTGAGCAGGGCGGAGCGCAGGCGATCGGTCTCGAGCGTGCGCTTGACTTGGGCCATGTCGGCCACCAGCCGCACGCGCTCGATCGCGAGCGCGGCCTGGTCCATCAGCGCGTCGAGCAGGCGCCGCTGGTCGGGGGTGAGCAGCGGGCCGGGCTTGTCGCTGTCGATGCCGACGATGCCGATCGGCCCGCGGCCCGTGCGCATCGGCAGGAACAGGCGCTTGGCGCCGGGCAGCGTATCGGAGCTGCGGCCGGCCGAGCGGTTGTTCTCCCACGCCCAGTTGGCGGCGGCGAGGTCCGCGTCGTCGAGCCGGTCCTCGGGCGGATAGCCGGCTTTCACCGCGATCACGCCGTTCTCGGGCAGCAGCAGTACGACGCGCACATTGAGCATCAGTGCGGTCTGATAGGCGGTCGCCCACAGCACGTCGTCGAGCGTTCCGACCCCGGCGAGCTTGCGGCTGAAGACGTAAAGCGACTCGGTCGTGCGCGCGCGTTGCATGGCGGCGAGGGCCTGGGTGCGCACGCGCGCCGCCACGTTCGACACCACGACCGCCATGATGATGAAGAACACGAACGCCACGATGTTGGTGGGGTCGGCGATGGTGAAGGTGTAGATCGGCGGCAGGAAGAAGAAATTGTAGCAGAGCGAGGCGACGACGCTGGCGAACAGCGACGGCAGCAGGCCGTAGCGCGCGGCAACGCCGACGATCGCCGTCAGGAACACGAGATCGACGTTCTCGACTCCGAGCCGCGGCTTGATGAGGGCGCTGACGCCGAGCGCGAGGGCCACTGCGGCGACCGCGACCAGATAGGAGCGGAGATCGAACGCCGCCGGCTTCTGCGCGGTGCGCACCGTCTTGCGCGGGATCGGATCGCCCGCGATGGTTTCGCCGGCAATGACGTGAACGCTGATGTTGCCGCTGCGTCGCACCAGTTCGTGCACGACCGAACCGTGCAGGATCTCGAACCAGCGGCTGCGGTTCGACTTGCCGACGACGATCTGGGTGACGTTGTTGGCGTGCGCGAACGCCATGACGTCGTCGGCGATCTGGCGCTCGCCGCCCGGGATCGTGACCGGCTCGCCGCCGAGCGCCTGCGCCAGGCGCAGCGTATCGGCGAGGCGGTCGCGCTCCTCCTCGGAGAGCTGGAGCGTGCGCCGGCTCTCGACGCTCAGCGCCGTCAACGGCGCGTGCAGCCGATCGGCCAGCCGCTTGGCGTAGCGCACCAGGCCGGCGGCGCGCGGGTCCTCGCTGACGCACACGAGGACGCGCTCGCCCGCGGCCCACGGTCCCGGGATGGCGTGCGCCTGCATGTGGGTGAGCAATTGCTCGTCGACCCGCTCGGCGGTGCGGCGCAGGGCGAGTTCGCGCAGCGCCGTGAGATTGCCGGGCGAAAAATAATGCGCAAGAGCCCGTTCGGCCTGCTGCGGGACGTAGACCTTGCCTTCCTTCAGGCGCTGAATCAGGTCGTCGGGCGTGAGGTCGACCAGCTCGATGGCGTCGGCGCGGTCGAAGATCGAATCCGGCACGGTCTCGCGGATGCGCACGCGCGTGATCTGCGCGACCACGTCGTTGAGGCTCTCGATGTGCTGGACGTTGACGGTGGTATAGACGTCGATGCGGTTGTTGAGCAGCTCCTCGACGTCGAGGTACCGCTTGGGATGACGGCTGCCCGGGGCATTGGTGTGGGCAAGCTCGTCGACCAGCACGATCTGCGGCCGCCGGGCGACGATGGCGTCGAGATCCATTTCCTCGAGCACGTGGCCGCGGTACTCGACCCGCCGGCGCGGCATGATTTCGAGCCCGTTGAGCAGCGCTTCGGTCTCGGCGCGGCCGTGCGTCTCGACCGCGCCGACGACCACGTCGACGCCGTCCTTGCGCTTGGCGCGCGACTCCTCGAGCATCTTGTAGGTCTTGCCGACGCCGGGCGCGGCGCCGACGAAGATCTTAAGCTTGCCGGTAGGGCTGTCCTCGCGCTGCGCCTGCTCGAGCAGGGCGTCGGGCGAGGGTCGCTGTTCCAAATCGCGCCGCTGGTCGGTCATCGGTCTTTGCGTGTGCGACGCCGGGCGGGGAAATCATTTCACTTCCCCGCCGGACGATCGAGCGCCAAGTTGAGCGCCAGAACGTTGACCCGCGGTTCTCCGAGCAGGCCGAGGAGAGCAGTTTCGACGTGCTCGCTCACGAGCTGGCGCAGGCGATCTTCCGGCATGTTGCGGGCCTTGGCAATACGCGGCACCTGGAAGAGCGCGGCCTCGGGCGAGATATCCGGGTCGAGGCCGCTCGCCGACGTGGTGACCAGATCGGCCGGAACGGCAGCGTCCGGGTTCTCCTTCTTGAGCGTGTCGATGTCGCCTTGCACGCGGTCGATCAGCGCCTTGTTGGAGGGTCCGAGGTTCGAGCCGCCGGAATTCGCGGCGTTGTAGGGCGCGGGCACGGTCTTGGTCGGGTCCTTGGGATCGGGCGCGGTCGTCGCCGACGGCCGGCCGTGGAAATACTTGTCGCTGGTGAACTGCTGGCCGATCAGCTCGGAGCCGACGACGGTGCCGTCACGCCGGATCAGGCTGCCCTGCGCCTGATAGGGCAAGACGACCTCGGCGATCCCCGTCATCACGATGGGATAGATCAACCCGGTGATGAGCGTCAGGGCGAGGAGGACGACGATCGCCGGACGGATTTCGCGCACCATGACTTTACTCCTCAGGCGAGATGCAAGGCGGTCACGACGACGTCGATCGCCTTGATGGCGATGAACGGGATGATCACGCCG
>DASZJC010000072.1:0-4608 GCA_035948495.1 Xanthobacteraceae bacterium
AGGCCGTTGGGCCTCAGGAGGGGAAGAAAGCGAGCGTCAAAGCCATGCCAGGGCGGAGCGAAGACCGGGATTGCTTGCGCCCCGAACAAAGCCGTCAGTACGCGCCTGCCGTTCGCCAATTCCTGCGAAACCTCCTCTGTGGATCTAGCGGCGGGATACTCGTTCTTGTCGGCCAGCGCGTGATTGTCATGGCGCCACCCATGCTGCAGCACGACAACCGATGCCCGCTTGGCGAGTTTTTCGGCGAGTTCTCTTGTCGCCAACGCCGGGATGACTGCAAGAGCGACCGGTATTCCGCTCGCGTGCTCAAGCAAGACATCCAACTGCGGGCTATCGTCCACCGCATCATCATCGCGCCACCAAAAAGTGGCCGTCGAGCCGGCAGCGTGCCAGCGGTCAAGCTCTTTCCTCAGTGCTGACCAACCGTCCACGTTGCGGCTTCCGTTCGCGATGGCGCGACCGGGACATGAATGGCCCGGCTGCACACAAATATGCCAGGTGATGATTGACGGCAACCTAGCTTTCCGCCTTCCAATAGTGCGCAGTCCACGGATGGGTGCGATCGAGATTACGATGCCCGATGCACGGCAGTCTGCGCAGAGTGGCAGGCGCGGGAAACCTGAAAGCCTCGGTTGCCGGGTTGAGGCGATCGGCGTGCCAGCCGCGCGTCACTTCCTCCGTCGCAAAGTGTCTGGTTGTGTACTTCTTGAAGGCGTGATCCTGGCTTCGCACGATATAGTGTCGCAAGGCGAGGTGCTCGGGCGCGAGACGAATATTGGAGCCCTTGAGCAGATGGCCGCCCTGCTCTACCAAGGAAAGGCCGCTCGCCTTTTTCCATGCCCGCATCAGGCGGGGCGAGTAGGGCTGAAAAAAATAATAGTGGGACATCGGCTGATGCCCGACCATATCGGGCAGGTAGTCGTGATCAATCGGCAAAAACACGAATTCGTCGAAGTTGACTGCGTTCCAGCCATCGGCGTCAAAGCGGGAGAGGGCCTCGTTCAGGGTTTCGCCCTCACGATAGGAGTGCATCACCTCATCGACATCCAAGTGGATGATCCAGTCCGTCCGCAAACGGTCAATGATTTCCATCTTGCGCCGGAGCTGATCGGAGAGGGAGAAGACGCCGGTAAACGGCAAATCCTGAACGTCGACGAGATTCGCAGCGAATTCCCTTCGTCGATAGATTTCCGAACTGGCGTCTGAGGATCCGTTGTCGATGATGACGAAATCGATCGCGTTTTGCACGAGGTGACGCAGGCAATTGGCGACATAAGCTTCCTCATTACGTATCGCCAGTATCGCCGTAATCTGCATCGGAAAAGCTCTATGGCAACGCCACGGCGCAAACCCGGCAGGCGCAGGCCATGTCGAGGCTGCGCCTGCGCATGGTCATTCCTTCAGCGCCACGCTGATCGCCTGGCGGACGTCCTCGGACAGGTCCGACTTGTGATGCCACGCGGCATTGTTCTCCGCCGCCGGAATCCCCTTGCCCTTCACGGTGTGGCAGATGACGATGCGCGGCTGGTTGGCCGGCAGGCTCATCGCGTGGGCGAGCGTGCGGCGCAGGTCGGCGACGTCGTGGCCGTTCGCCTCGAGCACCTGGAAGCCGAAGCTCGTCCATTTGTCGGCGAGCGGCTCCATGTTCTGGATTTCGAACACGCTGCCGGCCGACTGCATCTTGTTGTAGTCGATAATGGCGGTGAGATTGCCGAGGCGATGCTTGTCGGCGCAGGCCGCCGCCTCCCACACCGAGCCCTCGTTGATCTCGCCGTCGCCCATCAGGACGACGATGCGGCTGTCGCGCTTCTGCATGCGAGCGGCAAGCGCGAGCCCGATGCCGATCGGGAGACCGTGGCCGAGCGCGCCGGTGCACGCCTCGACGCCGGGCGTGATCACCTCGGGGTGCCCGCCGAGGATCGACTCGAAGCGGCAGAACCGGTCGAGTTCCTCGAGCGGGAAAAAGCCCTTGTCGGCCAGCACCGCGTAGAGCGCGAGGCAGCCGTGGCCCTTGCTGAGCACGAAGCGATCGCGGCCCGGCCACTTCGGCTCGTGCGCGCGAAAGCGCAGAATGTCGTCGTAGAGCACGCGGACGATCTCGACGAGGGAGAGCGCCGCACCGATGTGGCCGCGGCCGCCGTTCTCGATCGCGCGGAAGATCAGCCGGCGCAGATGGCGGCTGCGCTCGTCGAGCGGCTGATCCCGCACCCGTCCGAGGTCGGTCGTATAGATCGATTTGATCGCGTCGTTCATGCCCCTGCCTGCGACAGGCTCTTAGGCAATCGGCCGGGGGCGATCAAGCCGCAACCAGGCCCGAATGCCCCGTCAGGCGCGGTAAAAATCGAGCACCTCGGCGGCGACGGTCTCGACGTCCTTGGCGCTCATGTGCTGGTTGACCGGCAAGGTGAGGATCGTCTCCGCCTGACCTTCGGCCGCGGGGAAGTCGCCTTTGCGGTAACCCAGGCCGGCGGCGGCCGGCTGCAGGTGGATCGGCACCGGATAATGGATCGCGGTCTTGATGCCGATGCCGCGCAAATGGCGCTGCAGCTCGTCGCGCCGCTCAACCTGGATGACGAATGTATGGAAGGTGTTGAACTCCTCCTGCCGGCAGGCGGGCACGAACACCTTCTCGTGTTTGATGAGGCGCTGGTAGAGCGCGGCGTTCTGCCGCCGCTTGGCGATCACGTCCGCGAGCTTGTCGAGCCGGTACTCGAGAATGGCCGCCTGCAGCACGTCCATGCGCGAGACGAAGCCCCATTCGTCGACCGTCTCGCGATCCGCCATGCCGTGGGTGCGCAGACGACGCATGCGCGCGGCCGCCGCGGAATCGTCGGTGGTGACGAAGCCGGCGTCGCCCATGGCGTTGAGGTTCTTGAGGGGATGGGCGGAAAAGCAGCCGAATTGCCCGAACGAGCCGCTCTTGCGCCCCTGGAACATCGATCCGATCGCCTGCGCCGCGTCCTCGATCACGAGCAGGCCGTGGCGCTCGGCGATCTCCAGGATCGCGTCCATGCGGCAGACCCGGCCGGTCAGGTGCACCGGCATGATCGCGCGCGTGCGCGGCGTGACCGCGCGCTCGATCGCCGCCGGGTCGATGTTCTGGTCGACCAGCACGTCGACGAACACCGGCCGCGCGCCGAGGTGGACGATCACCGCGGTCGAGGCGATGAACGAGTTCGGCGGTGTAATGACCTCGTCGCCGGGACCGATGCCGGCGACCTTCAGGGCGAGGAACAGGGCATCGGTGCCGGAGTTGAGCGCCACCGCCTCGCGGGTGCCGCAATACTCGGCCAGCTGCGCCTCGAGGCGTTCGATCTCGGCGCCGGCCGCGACGAACGACCCGCGCCGCACCACCCGCTCGAAGATCGCGACAAGCTCCGGCATCTGCTCGTCGGCCTGGGCGGGCAGGTTGACGTAGGGGATGTCGTGCTTTGCCACGCTAGCCCCCGTAGAACTCGGTCACGGTCTGGACGATGTAGGCGAGCTGCTCGGCCGTGAGATGCTCGTGCGCCGGAAACGAGATCATCGTCTCCGCGTGGCGGTCGGTCACGGGGAAATCGCCCTGGCGGTAGCCGAACTGCCGCAGGCCTTCCTGGCGGTAGACCGGGACCGGGTAATGCACCTTGACCTCGACGCCGGCTTTTTTGCAATGGGCGACCAATTCGTCGCGCCGCTCGGCGAACACGACGTAGAGGTGGAACACCAGTCGGCGATTGTTGTAGCGCGGCGGCAGCCGGATCTGCGGCACCTTGCCGAGTTCGGCGTCGAGATAGGCCGCGTGCTTGACGCGGGTCGAAGTGATGAAGTCGACCTGGTCGATCAGCCAATTGCCGATCACCGCCTGGAGCGAATCGAGCCGCGAGTTGCAGCCGAGCATCACGACGCTGTCGCGGTCGGCCAGTCCGTGGTTGCGCAGCCGGCGCAGCCTCAGATTGAAGTCGTCGTCATCGGTGACGATCACCCCGCCGTCGCCCCACACGTTCAGGTTCTTGAGCGGGTGGAGCGAGAATCCGCCGGCGCGTCCGAACGTGCCGGCATGGTGGTCGTCGATCGCCCCGAGAATGCACTGGCACGAGTCCTCGATCACCGGCAGGCCATGCCTGCCCGCGATGTCCATGAGCGCGGGCATGTCGGTCATCTGGCCGGCGAGGTGGACCGGCATGACCGCCTTGGTGCGCGGCGTGATCGCCGCCTCGACCTTGCTCACGTCCAGGCAGAAATTGTCGGTGCAGTCGACCAGCACCGGCCGGGCGAAATTCTCCGCGATCGCCCCGATCGTCGCGATGAAGGTGTTCGCCGCGGTCACCACCTCGTCGCCCGGCCCGACGCCGAGCGCCTTGAGCGACAGCTTGAGCGCGTCGGTCCCCGAGTTCACGCCGACCGCGTGCCGCGTGCCGATCAGGCGAGCGAACCGCTCCTCGAACTCGCGTACCGGCTTGCCGAGGGTGAAGTCGCCGGTGGGCACGAACGCCCGCACCCGGTCGAGAATGTCCTCGATGCTCTGCTGGTTGAACTGGCGCGGGAGGTAGGACCACTGAACCTTGGTGCCGTTCGGCTGCAGCGGCAGGTCGATACGCGTCATCCGCAACGATCCATCCTACAGTGATG
>DASZJC010000073.1:0-2626 GCA_035948495.1 Xanthobacteraceae bacterium
CCGAGGGCGGCGATCGCCGCAATGGCAAGGATGGATTTGCGGGACATGGGGGCGCTCTCTCTCTGGGTTTCGATTCGCGAAGTTCGCCTTCGCATCCGGCCATTGGTCGCGGCGCCGGGCGGAAAGGTTCATGGCCGCGCAGGCGGCGGCCGGCGGTTGCGGCATTCTCGTCGGTTCGGGGAGTGTGATCCGCGCTCGCGCGCGACGTAACGCGCTTACGCGGCGGCGCCGGTTGCGTGGGCGGCGAAGGCCGCGAGCGCGGCGGCCAGGCTGGCGACCACCGGCCGACTTTCCGCGCCGACACCGTGCCGGGCCGCGATCCACGCCGGATCGTTTCGTCGAATTATCATCTCGTCTTGAAATATTGCTGGAGCATGATCTTTTCCGACCTGCCTTCGCCCGCCGAAGCACCAACCCAAATGCCGAACCATACGAGGGCTTCGCGCAGGCGGGAAACCGGTTCCCACCCCGGATCACAGCTTGCCCCGGACTTGATCCGGGTCCGGGCAGGCTTTTTTGGGATCATGCTCTATCAGCACCGCGTGATGGTGACGCTCTGTTCGGCTCCGCCGGGCGACGGCACGGCGACGGTCTGCGAACGGCATCCGCCGCGGTCGAGCGGCGCCTCGGCGCGTTCGGCAACCGGGGCGACAACGCCCGCGGGCGGAACCGCGTAGACCGGCGCGCCGAGGGACCCGACGACATCCGAGGGATCATAATATGACCCGAAGAACGGCCCGTCATCCGCATAGGTGAACGGAAGAGCGAAGCCGTAGAAGCCGTAGAGGCCGACGAACGGGCGATGGCGCCGCAACGCGGCGGCATGGAACCCATGGCGTTGAGCAAATGCGCCACGGATCAACGGCGCGCGATGGTCGTGCACGAATGGCAGGTGCACGTGCTGCATCGATCTGACGACCGGATGGAATCCGCCGACGTGGCCGATCGCAACCGCGCCGCCCCTGGCGCCCGTTTCGGCCGGTGCGGCCAGCACGCCGACAATTACAGCGGCGGCACACGCGGCCGCGCTTACTCGACTGAACATCACCCACTCCACTCCACGCCGGCCGCATCCGCCGCGATACTAGCGCGAGCGCACCGGCGCTCGCCAGCCGGCCGGGCCGGCGCAAGCGGCGGCCCGCGAAAATGGTTAAACTCGGTGCGCGGCGCTGCGCGACGGGGCCGCAGCGATCGCTTGCCGTCGAAGCGACGGGCACGATCAAACTCACGCCGCCGGGGGATTCCCATGAGCCGCGCCGCTGCCATTGCCCGCGCCCAGGATTACTTCGACAGCGGGACCTTCAAGGCCGATCTCGCCCGGCGCGTCGCCATCCCGACCGAGAGCCAGAATCCGGAGCGCGCCGGCGAACTCGCGCGCTACATCGAGACCGAGATGAAGCCGGCGCTCGAAGCGCTCGGCTTCCGCTGCCGGGTGATGACGCACGCCAAGGCGCGCGGGCCGTTTCTTTATGCCGAGCGCACGGAGGCTGCCGGGCTGCCGACCGTGCTCGGCTATGGCCACGGCGACGTCATCCGCGGCCTCGAGGCCGGCTGGCGCGACGGCTTGTCGCCCTGGCAGCTCACCGAGCGCGAGGGCTGCTACTGGGGGCGCGGCGTCGTCGACAACAAAGGCCAGCATACGATCAACCTTGCAGCGTTCGCCGCGGTGCTCGGGGAGCGCGGCCGGATCGGCTTCAACGCCAAATGGCTGATCGAGATGGGCGAGGAGACGGGATCGGCGGGCCTGCGCGAGCTGTGCGCGGAGAACCGCGACGCATTTGCCGCCGACGTCCTCATCGCGTCGGACGGTCCGCGGCTCGCCGCCGACCGCGCCACGCTCTCGCTCGGCGGCCGTGGCGCCTACCCGATCGATCTCACCATCGCGGCGCGCGCGGGGGGACATCACTCCGGCAACTGGGGTGGGCTGCTGTCGAACCCGGCGATCCAGCTCGCCCACGCGCTTGCCAGCATCGCCGGGCCGACCGGCCAGGTGCGCATTCCCGATTGGGTGCCCGACGCCATCCCGGAGTCCGTGCGCCGCGTGCTCGCCGATTGCGAGATCGTGAGCGAGCCCGGCGATCCGCAGATCGATCCGGCCTGGGGCGAACCAGGACTGACGCCGGCGGAAAAAGTCTATGCCTGGTGCACGTTCGAGATTCTCGCCATGAGCGCCGGCAATCCGGAGAACCCGGTCAACGCGGTGCCGCCGCGCGCTTGGGCGCGCGGCCAGCTGCGCACCGTGGTCGGCATCGAGCCCGATGAAATCTTGCCGGCCCTGCGCCGCCACCTCGATCGCCACGGCTTTCCCATGGTCGAGGTCGCCAAGGCGCGCGACGAGGTCTTCCGCGCGACGCGGGTCGATCCCGATCATCCGTGGGTGCGCTGGGCCGCGGCGTCGATCGCCCGCACCTTGAACAAGCCGCCGGCCATCATTCCCAATTCGGGCGGCTCGCTGCCGAACGACATTTTCACCGACGGCCTCGGCATGCCGACGATCTGGGTGCCGCATTCGTACCGCGGCTGCTCCCAGCACGCGCCCAACGAGCACTTGCCGCTGCCGATCGCGCGCGAGGCGCTCGGGCTGATGGCGGGGATTTATTGGGACCTCGGGGAGGCCGGGACGCCG
>DASZJC010000074.1:0-1975 GCA_035948495.1 Xanthobacteraceae bacterium
CCACGTTTAAACCCCAGCTTTCCAGCTTTGGCGCTCGCGGGCTTTCCACGCCATAGCGAGAAGCAATATTCAATGAGGTCAAATGCTCCCACCAAGCGTCCAGGTCATCTACAAGCATGTGCATGACGAAGTTCCCGGCCCACTCTTCGACATAGTAATCTTGTAGCAAGAACGAATGCAATCCGAGGTGCATTGCTGCCAGCGAATCACCCAGCGGTTCAACGCGAAAGCCCAAATCAGCGTAGAATTGCTTGCTGATCTCGAAGTCTTTAGCTGGAACGAAGGGCCGGAGAGCTTTGACGGTACCGACTAGATCGCTCAGTACCCGTGACATGCGTTGCCTCCATCCTGACTGCCCCGAGCGTGCCCGGGCCGCATTGCTTGCGCAAGTTTCAAGCCAAACTGAGACACCACCGCGCCGGCGGCCGTATTGCTCGCACGGGCGGAAAGCTGCATCCTGACCCGCCGGCAAACTTCGCGGGAAGTTCCGGCCGCGCGATTGCGTGGGGGCGTCATGGCGAAGGATTGTTGCCTTGCGCGCGGCGCGCTGATCGCGCTGCCGGCGGCGCTGCTGCTTACGGCCTGCGGCGAGCAGAACCGCTACGTGGCGCCGCCGCCCCCGAAGGTGACCGTCGCCCGTCCGGTACAGCAGCCGGTCACGCAATATCTCGAGGTCACCGGCAACACCGCGCCGGTCAACAGCGTCGACCTCGTCGCCCGCGTGCAGGGCTTCCTGCAGGAGATCCACTACAAGGACGGCGACGCGGTCAAAAAGGGCACGGTGCTGTTCACCATCGAGCCCGAGCCCTATCAGGTGAAGCTCGACCAGGCGAAAGCGGCCGAGGACGGCGCCGCCGCCACGCTCAAGCAGGCGGAGGCCGAGTACAAGCGGCAGTCCGACCTCGCGAGCCGCGATTTCGCGTCCAAGTCCGTGCTCGACCAGGCGATCGCCACGCGCGATTCCGCCAAGGCCGGCGTGCTGCAGGCGCAGGCCAATACGCGCACCGCCGAGATCAACCTCGGCTACGCCAACGTCACCGCGCCGTTCGACGGCATCGTCACCGCGCACCTCGTCTCGGTCGGCGAACTGGTCGGCACCTCGCCCACGCAACTCGCGACCATCGTCCAGCTCGACCCGATCTACGTGACCTTCAACATCAGCGAGCAGGACGTGCTGCGCGTGCGCGCCGAGATGCGGCGCCAGGGCCTGACCCCGGCCGACCTCAAGAAGGTGCCGGCCGAGGTCGGGCTGCAGAGCGAGGCCGGCTATCCGCACAAGGGCCTGCTCGATTACGCCGCGCCGACGGTCAACACGGCGACCGGCACCCTGCCGGTGCGGGCGATCCTGCCGAACACCGAGCGCGCGCTGCTGCCGGGCTTTTTCGTGCGCGTGCGCGTTCCGGTGCAGGAGCAGGCCGACGCGCTGCTCGTCCCCGACGTAGCATTGGGGAGCGACCAGGGCGGCCGCTACGTGCTCGTGGTCAACGCCGACAACGTGGTCGAGCAGCGCAAGGTCACGGTCGGGCAGAGCGCCGGCAACATGCGCGTGATCGACGACGGCCTCAAGGCGGACGACCGCGTCGTCGTCGCCGGCGTGATCCGGGCGATCCCGGGCGAGAAGGTCGACCCGCAGATGCAGACCGCCGCCGCGCCCGCCGGGAAATAGAGCATGATCCCGAAAAAGCCTGCCCCGGACGCGGCCGGGGACGCGATCCGGGGTGGGTACCGGTTTCCCGCCTGCGCGAAGCCCTCGCACGGATTATCATTTGGCTTGATGCTTCGGCGGGCGAAGACAGGTCGGAAAAGATCATGCTCCAGCAAAGGAAAGAGCGGGATGACGATTCGAAGAAAAGTCATCCCGCTCTAACCGCGCCATGATCTCGAAATTCTTCATCGAGCGGCCGGTCCTCGCCAATGTGCTCGCCATCCTGATGGTGCTGATCGGCGGCGTCGCGTTGTTCGGCCTCGCCGTCGC
>DASZJC010000075.1:0-12325 GCA_035948495.1 Xanthobacteraceae bacterium
AACACTACCAAGTATTTCTATCACTATTAGCAAAGAGTTTGAAACACTACCAAACACCCGCGCTCATTGACTGCCGCGGATAAAACTCCGTACGATCCGGATTGGGGGCCCATCCGATCACCGCTGACGTACCGAGAGGAACGCTCCCGATGTCGCGCCATGTTGTCCTGTACGATGCCTCGGACAGTGCCGGCGAGCCGAACCTGTGGTCGACCAACGCCACGGCGGCCGGCACGTTCGAGATCGGCGGGCTGGAATCGAGCGGCATCAGCGGCGCCTCCGTTGGGCTCAATCCGCAATACCTGACGGTCTTCCACAACGAGGTGGTCTTCTCGGGCCAAGACAACAGTCCGTATGGCCCGGGACTGTGGATCACCAACGGCACCGCCGCCGGCACCCATGAGATCGGCGGCCAAGGCAGCACCAATATCACCGATGCCAATCCGGACGGCCTCGGTCCGGGTGGTTTTGCGGTATTCGGCAACGAACTGCTGTTCCGCGGCGAAGCCGGCACCGGCGGGAACGAGACCCCCGGCCTGTGGGTCACCGACGGGACCGCCGCCGGGACGTTCGAGGTCGGCGGCAATCTCAACGCCGGGATCAGCTATGCCAGCCCGGGCGGCCTGATACCGGGCTTCGTACCGGGCTACCCTCTCTTCACCGTCTTCAACGGCGAGGCGCTGTTCACCGGCCGCGACGCGGACGGCAATCAGGGCCTGTGGGTGACCAACGGGACGGCCCCCGGCACCTTCGAGCTGACCAATATTCCGGGCGCATTCAGCGTCGGGCCGCCGGGCACCCCCGGCACCGACGTGATGGGGGCGCTCGGCAACATGACGGTGCTGGGCAACGAGGTAGTGTTCAGGGGCAACGACCAGCAGGACACCAACGGCTCGCTGTGGGTGACGAACGGGCAGCAGGGCGGCACGTTCGAAGTCGGCGGTCAGCTCAATGCCGGGATCGCCGAAGCGCCGAGCGGCACCGGCACGATCCAGGGCATCGGCATGGTGCCGAACGATATCACCACGTTCAACGGCCACGTGCTGTTCGCGGGTTTCGACAACACGCTCGAGCACAGCCTAAACGGCTACAACGACACCGATGCGCTGTGGATCAGCGACGGGACGACGGGGGGCACGACGGAGATCGGCGGGCCCGGCAACGCGGGGATTAGCGGCGCCAACTCGGCGGCGAGCGGCGGCATCTTCTGGTTTGGTAGCATCGAATATCCCGACTTCACCGTCTACGGCAACGAGGTGCTGTTCGTCGGCTTTGACGATGGGCCGACCGCCCACGCCGGACTGTGGGTGACCAACGGCACCGCCGCCGGCACGTCCGAGATCGGCGGCATCGGCAACTCCGGCATCAGCGGGGGATTGAACCTCTACCAGAACGGCAGTCCCGATTTCACTTTGTACAACGGAGAGGTCCTGTTCCACGGCGAGGACGGCAGCGGCCACCAGGGACTGTGGATCACCAACGGCACGGCGGCGGGCACACACGAGATCACCACGCCGGACCTCGGCCTGCCGGGGCCGGATGGCAACTTTTTCACGCCGTTCACGTACCAGCCCCAGGTCGACGACTTCAACGGCGACGGCGTGAGCGACCTGCTGTGGCGCAACACCAGCGGCGAGGTCGACACTTGGCTCGTGACCAATGGTCAGGTGACCGGCGGGACCGTCGTGAGCAGTGTGTCGACTGCCTGGCGGTTCGCCGGCGCCGGCGACATCACCGGCAACGGCACCAGCGACGTGGTGTGGCAGAACACCTCGACCGGCGCGGTCGAGAGCTGGCTGATCAACAATGGGAACCTGAGCGGCGGCACCGGGATCGGCCACGCCTCGAGCGTGTGGCAGCCGCTCGGGACCGGCGACTTCGACGCCGACGGCATCAGCGACGTCCTCTGGCGCAACAGCAATACCGGCGAGGTCGACACCTGGCTCCTGAACAACGGCCAACTGGGCGGGGGCACCGCGCTGGGCAGCGTGTCGACCGCCTGGCAGTTCGCGGGCATCGGCGACTTCACCGGTACCGGCACCAGCGACGTTCTGTGGCACAACACCGCGACCGGCGAGGTCGACACCTGGCTGATCACCAATGGGCACCTTAGCGGAGGCACGGCGATCGGCCATGCGGCGAGCGTTTGGCAGTCGCTCGGAACCGGCGATTTCAACGACGACGGCACCGCCGACGTTCTCTGGCGCAACACCAATACCGGCGAGGTCGACACCTGGATCATGAACAACGGCCAGGTGACCGGCGGCACTGCGCTTGGCAGCGTGTCGAGCGCGTGGCAATTCGCCGGGATCGGCAACTTCACCGGCACCGGCACGAGCGACATCCTGTGGCGCAACACCAATACCGGCGAGGTCGACACTTGGCTCATCACCAACGACCATCTCACCGGCGGCACCGCCATCAGCACTGCATCGAGCGCCTGGCAGCCCCAGGTGATCCACACCAGCTAGCGCATGTTCCGGCGAAAGCCTGCCCCGGACTTGATCCGGGGCGGGTACCACTTCGCCGGAACATGCGCTAAAGGACCGCGCAACGAGGCGGCGAAGGCGGACGGGTGATGCGCGTTCTGGTCTCCGGGGGAGCAGGCTTCATCGGCTCGGCCGCCTGCCGCGCGCTCGTCGGCCGCGGCGCCTTCGTCGTCAACGTCGACAAGCTCACCTATGCGGCCAATCCGCGTTCGCTCGACGCGATCGCCCACGATCCGCACTACGCCTTCGAGCGGCTGGACATCTGCGACCGCGCCGCCATGGATGCGGTGCTGGCGAAGCACCAGCCGACCGCGGTGCTGCATCTCGCGGCGGAGAGCCACGTCGACCGCTCGATCACCGGCGCGGCGGCCTTCATCGACACGAACATCGCCGGCACCTACCACCTGCTCGAGGCGGCCCGGCACTATTGCGCCGCGCTCTCGCCCGCGCGGCGCGAGGCCTTCCGGTTCGTCCACGTCTCGACCGACGAGGTCTACGGCTCGCTCGGGGCGGAGGGCCGGTTCCATGAAGACACGCCGTACCGGCCGAGCTCACCCTATTCGGCCAGCAAGGCGGCGTCCGACCACCTCGCCCAGGCGTGGCACCGGACCTACGGGCTGCCGGTCATCGTCTCGAACTGCTCGAACAACTACGGGCCGCGCCAGTTCCCGGAAAAGCTCATCCCGCTGACCATCCTCAAGGCGCTCGCCGGCGAAGCGCTGCCGGTCTACGGCGACGGCGCGAACGTGCGCGATTGGCTGCACGTCGAAGACCATGCGGCGGGCCTGATGGCGCTGATCGAGCGCGGCCGCCCGGGCGAACGATATAACTTCGGCGGGGACAGCGAGCGCACCAACCTGGCGGTGGTCGAAGACATCTGCGCGACGCTCGACCGCCTGGTGCCGGCGGCACGGCCGCGCCGCGAGCTGATCGCGTTCGTCACCGACCGGCCCGGCCACGATCAGCGCTACGCCATCGACGCGTCGAAGGCGCGCCGGGAGCTGGGCTGGCAGCCGCGGCAAAGCTTCGAGGCGGGGCTCGAACGCACGGTCCGCTGGTACCTCGACAACCGGCCGTGGTGGGAGCCCCTGCGGGCGCGGGTTTACGGCGGCGAGCGCCTCGGCCTGCTCGAAGCCGCGCGCTGAGCTCGTGATGCCCGGGCAGCCTCCACTCCTGGTGGCCGGCAAAAGCGGCCAGCTGGCCCGCTGCCTCGCCGAGGAGGCGCGCCGGCGCGCCGTGCCGCTCGTCGCCCTTGGGCGCCCGGAACTTGACCTTACTCACCCGGAATCGCTCGCCCGCGCCGTGGCGGCCCATGCCCCGCGGGCGATCGTCAATGCCGCCGCCTATACGGCGGTCGACAAGGCAGAGGCGGAGCCCGCGCTTGCCATGGCGGTCAATCGGGACGGCGCCGGTACCCTTGCCGCCGCCGCGGCGCGCCAGGGCGTGCCGTTCATCCACATTTCGACCGACTACGTCTTCGACGGCCGCAAGGACGCGCCCTACCGGGAGGAGGACGCCCCCTGCCCGCTCGGCGCCTACGGGCGCTCGAAGCTCGAGGGTGAGGCCGCGGTGCGCGCGGCCTGCCCGGGCGCCGTCATCCTGCGCACCTCCTGGCTCTACAGCCCCTTCGGGCAGAACTTCGTGACCACGATGCTGCGGCTCGCCGCAATGCGCGAGACCGTGCGCGTGGTCGACGACCAGCACGGCGCCCCCACCGCGGCGCCCGACCTCGCCGGCGCCATCCTCGACCTTGCCGATCGGCTGGCGGGGATGGACCCCCCGAACGCCCAAGCCGGCGGCCTCTACCATCTCGCCGGCACCGGGGAGACCACCTGGCACGGGTTTGCGGCGGCGATCTTCGCCGGCTGGGCGCGGCGCGGCCGCCGCGTGCCCGTGCTCGAGCCGATCGCCACCGCGCAATACCCGACGGCGGCGCGCCGACCGCAAAATTCCCGCCTCGACTGCAGCAAGATCGCGCGCGCCTTCGGGCTGCGGCTGCCGCCCTGGCAAAGCTCGCTGGAAACGTGCCTCGACGAACTCGCCGGCGCGTTCGTGGAGGCGCAAGGATGAAGGGGATCGTGCTCGCCGGGGGCAGCGGCACGCGGCTCTACCCCCTCACCCGCGGGGTGAGCAAGCAGCTGCTGCCGGTCTACGACAAGCCGATGTGCTACTACCCGCTCTCGACCCTGATGCTCGCCGGCATCCGCGACATCCTCGTCATCACCACGCCGGAGGATCGCCCGCAATTCGAGCGGCTGCTCGGCGACGGCGCGCAATGGGGCATCCGCCTCGCCTACGCGGCCCAGCCCAAGCCCGAGGGACTCGCCCAGGCGTTCCTCATCGGGGCGGACTTCATCGGCAAGGACCGGGTTGCGCTGGTGCTCGGGGACAATATCTTCTTCGGGCACGGCCTGCCCGAGATCCTCGCGCGCGCCGCCGCGCGCGCCGCCGGCGCGACCATCTTCGCCTACCAGGTGCGCGACCCGGAACGCTACGGCGTCGTGACGTTCGACGGCGCCGGGCGGGCGGCCTCGATCGTCGAGAAGCCGGCGAACCCGGCCTCGCGCTGGGCGGTGACCGGGCTTTATTTCTATGACAACGAGGTGGTGCGCCATGCCCGCGCGGTGAAACCGTCGGCGCGGGGAGAGCTCGAGATCACCGACCTCAACATGCGCTACCTCGCGGCGGGCGCGCTGCACGTCGAGCTGATGGGCCGCGGCTTCGCCTGGCTCGACACCGGCACTTTCGAGGCCCTCATCGACGCGGCGACGTTCGTGCACACGCTCGAGGAGCGCCAAGGCATGAAGATCGCGTGCCCCGAGGAGGTCGCCTATCGGATGGGGTTCATCACCCGCGATCAGCTGCTCAGGTTGGCCCAAGGCTTGAGCAAGAGCGGCTACGGGGATTATCTCATCCGCATGCTCGATTCCGAGCCGGCCTGATTCATTTCCAACAAGCGCGCCCGGCGACGAACGCATGGATGAGCGGCTTGCTAGGAATGGGCAGACGTTGGGCCTGGCGGCCGCGAGCGGTCCGGCATGCTTCGGGCATCGGCGGACGACGCGGCTGGTATCCGCGTTTTCGATCGTGCAAGGTGCCGTCTCGTCCGGAGCCCTCAACCGGGGCTTCCCGACCGAACCGGAATACGCTTGATGCTCCAAGGCCCCGGCTCGCCTTCGGCGGCGCGGCGCACGTTGGCCGCACTCGCGCGCATCGGTGTCGATCTGCGGCCGTTATTGCGGCGCGCGCGCGACGCGCTCCTGCGGCCAGTCCGTCACCAGCTGGCTACACAAGGGACCGCCGTTCGCGAACAGATCGACGCGCGCATTGGTGAAATTGCCGCGCGCATCGAAGCGCAAGAAGGCAGTCGCCAGGCACTCGCGGCGCACGTTGCCGAGATTTCCGCGCGCATCGAGGCAGAAGCGGCCGAACGCCAGGCACTCGCGGCGCACCTTGTCGAGATTGGGGTCCGGGTCGAGGCAGAACGCGGCGAGCGCCGCACCCGGCTCGCGTTGCTCGAGAGTCTCATCACGGAAGTCGATCCTCCGGCGTCGCTGGCGGTCGCGCAAGGTATTCGCGACATCCCCTCCCCGGTCGTATCGATCATTCTTCCGACCCGCGACCGTGCACGCTTCGTGTGCGACGCAATCGCGAGCGTCCAGGCCCAGCATTTTACCGACTGGGAATTGATCATCATCGACGACGGCAGCGAAGACGACACCGCTTCCGCGGTGGCTCCGTATCTCGCCGATGCGCGCATCCGGTATCTCGCACGCCCGGCGCAAGGGGTGAGCGCGGCACGCAACGACGGTCTCAAGCTCGCGCGCGGTGCGCTGATCGCGTATCTCGACAGCGACAATGTCTGGTACCCGGACTTTCTGACAGTCGCGGTCAACGCGTTGCTCGCCGATCCCAAACTGAACCTGGTCTATGGCGTGCTGGTGACCGATTCCCACGCGCTCGACGGCACCCGCCTGCTGTGGATGCCATTCGACCGCGAGCGCCTGTTGTCGAGCAATTACATCGATATGAACGTCGTCGTTCACCGCAGGACCATGATCGAGCGCTACGGCGATTTCGACGTTGAGCTGGCGCGGCTCACCGATTGGGATCTCATCCTGCGCTATACCGAACACGTTCCGGCGCGCAGGTTGCCCGTGCTGGCGGCGCGCTATCGCGTCTGCGACGACCAGCGCGTCACGGCGACGCGGCCGTTGGGACCGGAACTCTTCGCGATCAAACGAAAGTGGTATCCGCCCGCAAGCAGCGGGCGTCGACCGCGCGTCCTGTACGTGGTCTGGCAATATCCTCAGCTCAGTGAAACCTACATCGAGGACGAAATCCGTTGCATGCTGCGCTTGGGCGCACACGTCGAGGTGTGGCACGAGATGCAGCCGGCGACGCCGCATCCGACGTCGGTGCCGATCCATGATGGACCGCTCGCGGACGTCGTGCGCCGGGTACGACCGGACGTCGTTCACGTTCACTGGCTGGGGTTCGCGACCAAGCGCGCGGCGTTGCTCGCGCAGCTCGGCGTTCCGGTGACCGTGCGGTTGCATGGCTTCGATACCAGTGCGGAAGCATGTCGGGCCATTCTCGACCAACCGTGGATACTCGCGGTCCATTGCTTCCCCCATCATCTCGATCTCATCGGCCGGAGCGACCCGCGCTTGCGCGCGGTGCCGGCGGCTTTCGACACGACGTTGTTCCGGCCGTCCGCCAGCAAGGACCGGCGGCTGGTGTTGCGCGCAGGCTCGGCCCTACCCAGCAAGGATCCGGCCCTCTTCTTCGAACTCGCGAACCGGCTGCCGGACTACCGTTTTGTGCTCGCCGCCGTCACGTGCACGCTCGAGGAGCGTTATGCCGAGGCATATCGGGATCTCCATCGGCAAATGAATTCTCGCTGCGAATTGATGTTCGACATTCAGCACGAGGACCTCGTGCCGTTGATGGAGCGGGCAGGCATCTACCTGCATACGGCGAAGCCGCCGGGAACGGAGCACGGGACTCCGATCGGCATGCCGGTATCGATCGCCGAGGCAATGGCGACGGGCGCCTACGTGCTCGTCCGCGATCTGCCGGAACTGAGCGGCTACGTCGGGGACGCCGGGGCAACCTATCGCGACGTCGAACACGCGGCGGAGATCATCGCATCGACCGCCGAGTGGCCGGAACAGCGCTGGAAGCAGGCGTGGATCGCCTCGGTTGACCGCGCATTCTCGATCCACGCGGACGAGATGGCGCTACGGCCCATTTTCGAGGACTGGTGTTCGGCAGCGGCACCGTGCGGCCGGCGCGCGTGAGCATGACCGCAACCGCGCGGCGACTGCTGTCGCGCCTCGGCGACGACGTCGCGCTGTCGTTCGACGCGCTCACGCACCCGTTTCGCGGCCCCAGGCCAACCCCGCGCTCGGGGCATTTCCAAATCTGCCACACGCACCACGAGCACGACCGGATTTACGCCGAAAATCTCTGCGAATATTTCGGGCAGATCGGGGTGGGGTGCAAAGTGCTGGAGTTCGCGGCGCCCGGGCGATGGCCCGGTCTGCGCCGGTGCCTCGACGAGAACGCCATCGGCGTCCTGGGGTTCAATGCGCAATTGGACCATTGCCGGGCGGGCAGCAGGGATTTCCTTGCGGCAGCGGCGCTGCGCGACGTGCCGGTGATCCACTGGATCCTCGACCATCCGAGCGCGCGCTGGCACGAGTTCGCCCACGCGACCGCGGCCAATTCCCGATTTCTGTTCGTGTCGGAATTTGCCGCGCGCTATTTCCTGCGCTACTGCGTGCCCGACGCCCGCACCGCCTGGACCGCCTCGGTCGGGCCGAATTGGCGCTCGCGCATCGGCGCGCTTTCGCGCGAGGAGTTTCTCAAGCGGGAGACGGCTTGCCTCATTCCCCTCGGCCTCAAGCGCATCGGGGGGACCATCGCGGACGCCGCGCAGAGGCGGCGGCGCCTGGACCGCGGCCTTGGCGAAGCGGTCGGAGAAGCCATCGAACAGGCGCGTTGCGATCTCACGGGCCCGCTGGAGTCGCATCTGGTCGTCGCCCTTGCCCGGCGCGGGCGCGAATTGAGCGACCGCGAGTTTAACCGCTGCTTTCAGATCGTCGATGACGCGGTGCAGATCGAACGTCGGCTGCAGATTTTCAAAGTCGCCGCGCGATTTCCGGTCTCGATCCAGACCGACGTCGGGCCGCAGACGGCGGCGCCCGCGGCGGCCGCCGCGATCAGCACGGACCCTCGTATCACCGGCATGGCCGCGACCGCGGAGCGCATGAAGTCGTGCCGCGCGGTGCTGAGCGCCAATTACGCCAACGACCTGCTGCACGATCGCACCGAGAACGGCCTGAACGCCGGCTGCGTCGTCATCGTCGAGGACACCCCGACGCATCGTCGGTTCTTCGCCCACGGCGGGAACGCCCTGCTGTTCCGCTACGACGACGACAGCCTCGCGGAATGTCTCGACCTCGTCTGCAACCGGCCGGAACGCGCCTATGAGATCGCGCAGGCGGGCTTTGCGCTGCGCGATGACCCGGCCGTCCGGTTCGGCGGATTCGAGAACATCCTCGCCCTCGCGCGGGCCTGACGCCTCGCGAGCGACGCAACGCTTGACATTGCCCTGCCTCCCCCGCAGCACATTGCTCCCTAGAGCGGGATGACTTTTCTTCGAATCGTCATCCCGCTCTATGTTATTCGTGGAGCATGATCTTTTCCGAAAACCGGGCCCCACTTTTCGGGATCATGCGCTAGTGCCGCGAACCCGAAGTTCGCATCACATTGCCGCAAGTACGGTTGCGAACTTCGGGTTCAAAAGCGGCACTAGAATCATAGAGTTGCTAGTGTCCCTTCGATTCCGAAGTTCGCATCAGAGGGTCAGCAAGGTTATGCGAACTTCGGAATCGGGACACTAGGACACGAGGCGCCCATGGGCCGCTTGCTCAACGTCGTCACGCCGCTGCACCAGATGACCAAGCGCGACTATCTCGCGCGCATGGTGGACGACAAGGTGCATTGCATGCTCAAGGCCAAGGAATACGAGGCCGATTACTGGGACGGCGATCGGCGCTACGGCTACGGCGGCTATCGCTACATTCCCGGGCGCTGGAAGCCGGTGGCGCAGGCGCTGATCGATCTCTACGGCCTCGCGCGCGACGCCAGCATCCTCGACGTGGGCTGCGGCAAGGGATTCCTGCTCTACGAGTTCAAGCAGCTGCTGCCGGAGGCGCGGATCGTCGGCTTCGACGTGTCGCGGCATGGCCTCGCCGACGCCAAGCCCGAGGTGCGCGACCGCCTGTTCCGCTCCAAGGCGCAGGACCGCTATCCCTACGGCGACGGCGCGTTCGACCTGGTGGTCTCGCTCGGCACCCTGCACAACCTGAAGATTTTCGAGCTAGAGGCCGCCCTGCACGAGATCGAGCGCGTGGGCCGCAACAAGTACGTCATGGTCGAGAGCTACCGCAACGAGCGCGAGCAGTTCAACATGCAGTGCTGGGCGCTCACCGCCGAGGCGTTCTTCGACACCGCCGCGTGGATCTGGCTGTACAACCATTTCGGCTATACGGGGGATTATGAGTTCATCTACTTCGAATGAGTTGTAGCCCGCATGGAGCGTAGCGTAATGCGGGGCAGCCGCCCCGGATTACGCGGCTGCCGCCGCTCCATCCGGGCTACAAGGTGAAGATCGCCATGCAGATCAAGTCCGCCAAGGCCGCCATCCTCGCTCGTTCGCGCCAGCCGCTCGCGGTCGACGAGATCGCCCTGCCCGAGGCGCTCGATGCCGGCCAGGTGCTGGTGAAGGTGCTGCACACGACGATCTGCGGCGCCCAGATCAATGAGATCGACGCGGTCAAGGGGCCCGACAAGTTCCTGCCGCACCTGCTCGGTCACGAGGCGTCGGCGCAGGTGGTCGAGATCGGCCCGGGCGTGACCCACGTGAAGCCGGGCGACACGGTGGTGCTGCACTGGCGGCCGAGCCAGGGCATCCAGAGCCGGCCACCCGCCTATCGCTGGCGCGGCGAGCACCTCAACGCCGGCTGGGTGACGACCTTCAACGCCCACGCGGTCGTCTCGGAAAACCGCATGACCGTGATCCCCGCCGACTTCGACCTCAAGATCGCGCCGCTGTTCGGCTGCGCCGTGACCACTGCGGCGGGCGTCGTCAACAACGACGCCAAGGTCAAGATCGGCGAGTCGGTCGTGATCTTCGGGGTCGGCGGCGTCGGGCTCAACCTGGCGCAGTTCGCCCAACTCGCCGGCGCCTATCCGATCGTGGCGGTCGACCTCATCGCCCACAAGCTCGCCATGGCGAAAGCGCGCGGGGCGACCCACGTCATCGACGCGTCGAAGACGAGCGACGTCGACGGCGCGATCCGCAGCATTGTCGGCGCCAAGGGTCCGGACAAGGTGCTGGAGACGACCGGGGTGAAGTCGGTCATCGAGCTCGCCTACGAGCTGACCCACCCGGACGGAACCTGCGTCTTGGTCGGCGTGCCCAACGAGAAGGTCACGATCTACACCTTGCCGATTCATTTCAACAAGGTGCTGACCGGCTCGCACGGCGGAGACGCCGCCCCGCATATCGACATCCCGCGCATCATCCGCCTGATGCGCGCCGGCCGCCTGTCGTTCGACGGGATCATCACCCACGAGTTTCCGCTCGCCGAGATCAACGCCGCCCTCGATCTGGTGCGCAGCGGCAGCGCCGGGCGCGTGCTGGTGAACGTGGGGGAATAGAAAAGCGCGAATAGCGAATAGCGAATAGTGAGTAGCGAATAGCCAAGTGTGATCTTTCTATTCGCTATTCGCTATTCGCACGACAATATGCAGGCTCGAGGCCTTGCCGCGCGGGCCGGCGCGCGTCCGAGCGGCAGCGAAGAGACTAAGGATGAGCGTCAGCAGCGCGAGCGGGACGGCCAGGGCCGCCACGGCCGGAATGCCGACCCAAGGCCGCTGGTGCGCGGCCGCGCCCAGCCACGCGAATACTCGATACGACCACGCGCGCAGCGAGCTTGCCGGAACGCAGCGGACTTCTTCGAGCGACGCGGCTTGCCCGGACAAGATTGCGCCGAGCGCGGCGACGAACCGATGCGCCGCTTCCATCGGCTGCTGCTCGCGTATGGCGATCAAAATCCTGCCGCCCGCCTTCATCAAAGGCGCGATCCGCCCCACCAATTCGACGGTGCTTTCAACATTGCGGCGATCGAATTCGACGAGGCAGAGGTCGAAACGCTTGGCAAAGGCCACGTACCGCTCCGGCGCGCTTTGCATGAAGGGGCTCGTTTGAAGGCGAACGACCCGGTCGCCAGCATCCGCGAGCATGACCGAGAACAGTGTCGGCGCGTCGGACATGAGCAGCAGGCGTCGCGAAGGGTCGGCAAAAAATGGCGCGAGGCGCCTCAGCACCGGCCGGTAGTCGGCCCAGCGCGGGTGCCAGGGCCGCACGCGCGGCGGGTATCCGACCAAGAGAGCGCGCAGGCGCTCGATCCAATAACCCCGGCGGCTGTGCACCCCGAGAATGGCACGCAACGCCTCCGCGCTCAGGCGCGCTCTGGAGGCCTCGCGGACGGTGGCGATGGCCCCGCGCCAATAGGGATGTCCGTAATGGGGCTGCGGCCGGCGGCGCAGCCGCCGGGTCACCTGCGCGACAAAGGCGTCGGCCGCCGCGACCGCGGCGGAGAGCGCCGCCGGCGGCTCGCCGGCATGGTAGACGATCGAATAGCCGACGTTCTGGCGATGCCGCGCCGTGGTCCATTCGCCCAGGCTCCGAGCGAGCGTGCGTGGTTGCAGCGGGCCGGGCCGCAGGAAGCCGGATTCGTGGGCGCGCGGCTGCATTTCGA
>DASZJC010000076.1:0-2069 GCA_035948495.1 Xanthobacteraceae bacterium
AAGGCCTTGAGCAAATCATTCGGAGGCCTGCGCGTCACCGCCAACGTCAACCTCGCGGTCGAGCCGGGCGAACGCAGGCTGGTCATCGGCCCGAATGGCGCCGGCAAGACCACGTTGTTCAATCTGATTACCGGCGAGATTGCGCCGGACAGCGGATCGATTCTGCTGTTCGGCCGCGATATTACCCGCATGCCGAGCCGCAACCGCGCGCATCTCGGCGTCGCGCGCACGTATCAGATCATCACGCTGTTTGCGCACGACACGATTTTGCGCAACGTGACGCTGGCGCTCCTCGGTCTCTCGCCGCTGCGCTGGAACCCGGTGATCCCGCTCGATCGTCAGCGGCACTTGCTGGCGGCGGGACGCGCCGCGCTCGAGCGGGTCGGCCTCGACTACATCGCCAATCGGCCGCTGGCGGAAACCTCCTACGGCGAAAAGCGGCGGGTCGAAATCGCCATGGCGCTCGCGCAGAATCCCAAAGTGCTGCTGCTCGACGAGCCGTTTGCCGGTCTTTCGATCGACGAGCGCAGCGACGTGCGAAAACTTCTCGTCGCCATCCCGCGCGAGGTGACGATCGTGATGATCGAGCATGACATGGACACCGCGCTCGAGCTTGCCGACCGCATCACGCTCATGCATTTCGGCGAGGTCATTGCCGAAGGCACCCGTGCCGAGGTGGTCGCCGATCCGCGCACGCGGGAGGTCTATCTTGGCGAGTAGCGCGCTGCGGCTCAGCGACATCGATGCCTTCTACGGCGACAGCCA
The DNA here is from genome assembly GCA_035948495.1 of Xanthobacteraceae bacterium. GTDB lineage: Bacteria > Pseudomonadota > Alphaproteobacteria > Rhizobiales > Xanthobacteraceae > AP-16. Next base: position 766 of record DASZJC010000076.1, read on the forward strand.
TGTTTTGCAGAAGGTGTCGTTCGAACTCGGCGAAGGCCGGCTGCTCGGCCTGCTCGGTCGCAACGGCGCCGGCAAATCGACTTGCATGCACGTCAGCATCGGTCTATTGCCGCCGCGCGCCGGCAGCGTCGAAGTGTTCGGGTCGGCGGTGACCCGGTTTCCCCCGGAAATGATCGCCGCGCGCGGCGTCGCGCTCGTGCCGCAAGGGCGCCGCGTGTTCAAAAGCCTCACCGTTCGCGAGAATCTCATGGTCGCCGCGCGCGGCGTGATCCCCGGTACCCGGCATGCGCCGTGGACCGCCGACACGGTGTTCGCGATGTTTCCGCGACTCGCGGATCGCCGCACGCAGCTTGCCGGCTACCTGTCCGGCGGCGAGCAGCAGATGCTCGCGATCGGCCGCGCGCTGATGGGCAATCCGCGGGTCCTGCTGATGGACGAGCCGTCGGAGGGCCTCGCGCCGCAGATCGTCGCCGAGGTCATGACGACGATCCGCAGGCTCAAGGAGAGCGGGCTGTCGATCGTGCTCGTGGAGCAGAGCCCGAAACTCGTGTTCGACATCGCCGACGACATGGTCATTCTCAACAGCGGAAAGGTTGCGGTGACCTCGACCGCGGCAAAGCTGCGGAGCGACGGCGTCGATCTGCGCCAGCACCTCGGCGTGTTCTGACGATCGGAACGCGCCGACCAATTCACAAACACAGGAGCGGACCTTGAATCCAACCAGTCACTACGGACCCACGGCGGCGCGCAAGCACGGCAAGCCCGGGCGCGAGGTGCGGCCGAAGTCGATCACCATCGACATCCACTCGCACGTGGCGGTGCCGGCGGCGGCCGAGTTCGTCAAGCCGCATCTCGATCTTTCGACCATCCCGCTCGCCCATTTCGCGACGCCGGAGACCAAGGCGCTCGGCCAGAAGCAGGAGGCGGACCGCCGTTCCCGCATCACGCAATACGACGAGCGCCTCAAGGACATGGACGCCATGGGGGTCGACCGGCAGCTCGTCATGCCGCCGCCGCCGCAGTGCTATTTCACCGTGCCGGTCGAATACGCGGTGCCGGCGATCCGCATGGTCAACGACGGCATCGCCCACTACGTCGCCGGCAAGCCCGACCGGTTCACCGCGCTCGGCACGGTGCCGCTGCAGGACGGCGCGGAGGCGGCGAAGGAGCTGGAGCGCTGCATGCGCACGCTCGGCTTCAAGGGCGCGCAAATCCTCACCAACGTCGCCGGCAAGGAGCTGTCCGATCCCGCCTACGCGCCGTTCTGGGCCAAGGCCGAGGCGCTCGGCGCGCTGGTCGTGATC
>DASZJC010000077.1:0-4219 GCA_035948495.1 Xanthobacteraceae bacterium
GGGCTCACGGCGCCCCTGGCGAGCCAGATGCTGGCCTATGCGGGCGTGGCGCGGGCGCAGACCAAGTCCGACTACAAGCCGACCAAGCGCGGCGGCGGCGGGGCCCTCAAGATGCTGTGGTGGCAGGCGCCGACCCTGATCAACCCGCACTTCGCCGTCGGTACCAAGGACCAAGAGGCCTCGCGCATCTTCTATGAGCCGCTGGCCGGCTGGGACGCCGAGGGAAACCTGGTGCCGATGCTGGCCGCGGAGATCCCCGACACCGAGAACGATGGGCTGTCCCGTGACGGCCTCACCGTGACGTGGAAGCTCAAGCCGAACATCCATTGGCACGACGGCCGGCCGCTCACCGCCGACGACCTCGTTTTCAACTGGGAATATGCGGCCGATCCGGCGACCGCCGCCGTGACCATCGCCACCTACAAGGACCTCAAGGTCGAGAAGGTCGATCCGCTGACCGTGCGGGTCCACTTCCCGAAGCCGACGCCGTTCTTTGCGGACGCCTTCGTCGGCACCCGCGGCATGATCATCCCCAAGCACCTGTTCGAGCCGTTCAAGGGCGACAAGTCGCGCGACGCGCCGACCAACCTCAAGCCGGTCGGCACCGGCCCGTACCGGTTCGTGTCGTTCAATCCCGGCGACCTCGTCACCGGCGAACTCAACCCCGACTACCACGTCCCCAACCGGCCGTATTTCGACACGATCGAGATGAAGGGCGGGGGCGACGCCGTATCGGCCGCGCGCGCGGTGCTGCAGACCGGCGAATACGACTATGCCTGGAACATGCAGGTCGAGGACGAAATCCTGCAGCGCCTGGAGAAGGGCGGTCGCGGGCACGTCGAAATCGACCCGGGCGGCGCCATCGAGCACATCCAGCTCAACAACACCGACCCATGGACCGAGGTCGACGGCGAGCGCTCGAGCGCAAAGACCAAGCATCCGCTGCTGTCAGATCCTGCCGTGCGGCAGGCGCTCGCGCTCCTGGTCGACCGCCAATCGGTGCAGGCTCACATCTACGGGCGCACCGGCATCGCCACCGGGAACTTCCTCAACAATCCCGAGCGCTTTCGTTCGAAGAACACCAAATGGGAGCTCAACATCGACAAAGCAAACCAGATCCTGGACGCGGGCGGCTGGAAGCGCGGGTCCGACGGCGTCCGCGCCAAGGACGGCAAGAAGCTGAGCCTCGTCTACCAGACGTCGATCAACGCGCCGCGCCAGAAGAACCAGGCGATCGTCAAGCAGGCGTGCCAGAAAGCCGGCATCGAGGTGGAACTCAAGTCGATCACCGCCTCGGTGTTCTTCTCCTCCGACGTGGCCAACCCCGACACCTACACGAAATTCTACTGCGACATTCAGATGTACAACACGACCATGACGGAGCCGGACCCCGGGTTCTTCATGAACCAGTTCGTCTCGTGGGAAGTCGCGTCCAAGGAGAACAAGTGGCAAGGCCGCAACATCACCCGCTGGCGCAACGACGAGTACGACAAGGCGTTTCGCGCCGCCGAGGGCGAGCTCGACCCGGTCAAGCGCGCGGCCCTGTTCATCCATATGAACGATCTGGTGTGCGACAACGAGGTCGTCATCCCGATCGTCAACCGGCCGAAGGTCGAAGCCGTATCCAACAAACTCCACGCGCCCGGATCGGGTTGGGACAACGACCTGTGGAACCTGAAGGACTGGTACCGCGACGCATGACCAGTGATCGGTGACCAGTGATCGGCAATCAGTCAATGACGACCGATTGCTGATCATGGAGGGGGCATGTCGCTACGATCTAAACCTTGCTTTTCTGATCACTGATGACTGGTCACTGACTCATGGGGCGGTACCTCGTCAGGCGCCTGCTGATCGCGCTCCCCAGCCTGCTCGGCATCAGCCTCGTGCTGTTCACGGTACTGGCGCTCGCCCCCGGCGATCCGTTCGGGGAGCTGGCCACCAACCCCAATGTTCCGCCCGCGGTGCGCGCGGCGCTAAGAGCGAAGTTCGGGCTCGACGATCCGATCGCACTTCGCTACCTGCGCTGGCTCGTCGCCATGCTGCATGGCGACTGGGGCTTCTCGTTCGTCAGCCGCATCGACGTCGACGCGCTCATCGTGCAGCGCCTGCCGACCACGCTGTTCGTGATCGGCTCCTCGCAAGTCCTGGCGCTCATGATCGCGCTGCCGGTCGGCGTCTACTCGGCGACGCGGCCGTATTCGGTGTTCGACCAGATCGCCAACACGCTGGCCTTCATCGGCTTCTCCCTGCCGACCTTCTTCACCGGCATCCTGTTCATCCTCGTGTTCAGCGTCTACTTGGGGTGGCTGCCGTCGGTTTACCAATCCGACATCAGCGCCAGCGGCTGGCAATGGTACTGGGAGCACGTGCGGCAGGCGGCGATGCCGGTGGCGGTGCTCGGCCTGTTCCAGGGCGCGTCATGGACGCGCTTCGTGCGCTCCGCCGTCCTCGATGTGATCCGGCTCGACTACGTCACCACCGCCCGCGCCAAGGGATTGCCCGAGCGCACCGTGGTGACCAAGCACGTGGTGCGCAACGCGCTCATCCCCGTGGTGACGCTCGTCGCCCTGCAGATGCCCGCCGTGTTCGGCGGCGCCATCATTACCGAGCAGATTTTCCGCGTTCCCGGCATCGGATCGCTGCTGATCACCTCGATTCTTGCCAACGACACGCCCGTGATCATGGCGGTGACCTTCGTGTTCGCCTGCCTGGTCATCCTGTTCAACCTGCTGGCGGATGTTCTCTATGGCTGGCTCGACCCACGCATTGCCTACCGCTAGCGTCGCGGCGGTCGCGACGGCGCCGCGCAAGCGCGTCGTGCCGGGCCTCGAAGCCTGGCGGCGATTCCGCCGGCACCGCCTGGCGGTCGTCAGTACCGCGGTCCTGGCGCTGATCATCCTCACGGTCATGCTCGGGCCGCTGTGGTGGCACGTGCCGATCAACGACATCGATTTCACCGCGACGCTTGCCGGCCCGTCGTGGCAGCATCCGTTCGGCACCGACGACCTCGGGCAGGACCTGTTCGCCCGGCTGCTGTACGGCGGGCGCATTTCGCTTGCGGTCGGGCTTGCCGCGATGACGGTCGCGGTCGTCGTCGGCACCATCATCGGCGCGTTTGCCGGAATTTCCCGCGGCAGCATCGACGCGGCGCTGATGTGGCTCACCGACCTGTTCCTGTCGCTGCCGCAACTGCCGCTGCTCCTCCTCATCATCTATTTGTTCCGCGATACGCTCAAAGCGATTGCGGGGCCGGAGGTCGGCGTGTTCGTTCTTATCGTCGCGGTGATCGGCGGCTTTCGCTGGATGCCGGTGGCGCGGCTGGTGCGCGCGCAGTTCTTCTCCCTGCGCGAGAAGGAGTTCGTCGAGGCGGCGCGCGCGCTCGGCGCCTCGACCGCGCGCCAGGTGATCCACCACATCCTGCCCAACGCGCTCGGGCCGGTGATCGTCGCCGGCACGATCGAGGTCGCCGCGGCGATCATTGCGGAATCGACGCTCTCGTTCCTCGGCCTCGGCTTCCCGCCCGACATTCCCACCTGGGGGCGCCTGCTTTACGACGCCAAGGACTATCTCGACATCGCGCCGCACTGGGCGCTGTTTCCCGGCGCCGCGATCTTCCTCACGGTGCTGACGATCAACTTCATCGGCGACGGACTGCGCGACACGCTCGACCCGCGCAAGGTGATGTAGCCGTGGGCGAGCGCCTGCTCGAGATTCTCGGATTGCAGACGCAGTTCGCCACCGACGACGGCATGGTGCGCGCCGTCGACGGCGTCGACCTCGCCATCGACCGCGGCGAGACCCTGGGCGTGGTCGGCGAATCCGGCTGCGGCAAGACCGTGACCGCATTGTCGGTGCTCAAGTTGATCCCGATGCCGCCCGGGCGCATCGTCGGCGGCCGCATCCTCTGGCGCGGCCGCGACCTCGTGCCGCTCGGCGCTCGGGAGATGCAGAAAATCCGCAGCAAGGAGATCGCCATCGTCTTCCAGGAGCCGATGACCTCGCTCAATCCGGTCTACACGATCGGCGACCAGATCGCCGAAGTGATCCGGCTGCACGAGAGCCTTGGCAAGCGCGCCGCGCTCGACAAAACGATCGAGATGCTGCGCCTCGTGCACATTCCCAATCCCGAGCGCCGGGTCGCCGATTATCCGCATCAGTTCTCCGGCGGCATGCGCCAGCGGGTCATGATCGCCATGGCGCTCTCCTGCAATCCGGC
>DASZJC010000078.1:0-2571 GCA_035948495.1 Xanthobacteraceae bacterium
CAGCTGCTCGCCGTTTCGCAGCTCGTAATCCCATTTGACGATCTCGCGCAGCATGCCCGCCTGGTCGTACATTTCCTGCGCCCAGTGGATGTAGCCGTCGCGCGAGCCCGGCAGGCCGCTCTCGGTCAGCGGCGACCGTCCGGCGGTGAGCAGAATTGCGACGTTCTCGCGCGCCGCGTTCATGGCCGCGCACACCATATTGGCGGTGCCGACGCTCACGTGCACCATCACGGCCGGGATGCGCCGCGACACCATGGCGTAGCCGTGCGCCATCGAGACCGCGAGGTTCTCGTGGGTGGCGAGCATCGGCCGCGGCGCCGCACCGCCGGTCTGTGCCGCCTGCGCATAGGCTTCGATGAGCGGCGCGAAATCGGTGCCGGCGTTGCCGAACAGATATTCGACGCCGCGCTCGGCCAGCAACGCCAGATACGCGGCCGCGACGCTGCGGGATTGTTGAGTTTTCATTCGGTCGTTCGTCCGTTGCAATACGGATTGTATCCGGAGGGTCCACGCAGACCAACCGCATCCCTCTCGCGAACCCGCAAACGGGAAGGAAACGATGACGTTCGGAAACCCATTCTGCCGCGCAACGGGTTCACCCTCCCCCAGAGGGCCCTGGAGGGGGAGTTAAAGCGCGCGCGTTGCAAGTTGGTTCGCAAATGCGATTGACCCGCCGCTGCTGGGGAGGGACTCGGCTGGACAAGCCGGGCGGTCTCAACGAACAATGGCGCGCCGGAGAGCGGAGGGTCGGAACATGAAGCGATTGTGCATGGCGCTCGGCGCGCTGGTCCTGCTGCTGGCGCCGCTCGAGGCCGCGGCCCAGGACAAGCTCGTGGTCAGCGTCTGGGGCGGCAGCTGGCGCGACATGGTGGACAACATCATCGCCAAGAGGTTCACCGCGCAAACCGGCGTGCCGGTCGAGTACATCACCGGCGGCACCATCGACCGGCTCAACAAGGAGCGGCTCGCCAAGGGCAATCCGGAGAGCGACATCACCTTCACGACGTCGCACGTCGGCTGGCTCTATGCCAACGACGGCCTCTACGAGAAGCTCGATCTCGCCAGGGTGGCGAACGCCGCGAACCTGATCGAGCAGGCCAAGATCAGCCCCTATCACATCGGCACCTGGGGCTACGTCTACACCATCGGCTACCGCACCGATCTCATCAAAGACGAGACGTTCGGGAGCTGGGCCGACCTGTGGAAGCCGACGCTCAAGGGTAAGCTCGCGGCGCCCGACTTCGATCCCAGCCACCTGATCGTGGTCTCCGCGATCCTTTCCGGCGGCGACGCCGCCACCTGGGAAAAAGGCCAGGCCAAGCTCAAGGAGCTCAAGCCGAACTTCAAGGCGTTCTACACCAACGACGCCAACAGCCAGCAGCTGATCGCCAACGGCGAGACGCCGGTGCAGGTGATCCTGTCGATGAACGCCCACTACATGGCCAGCGAGGGCGTACCGATCCGCCTCGTGATCCCGAAGGAGGGCGCGGTGCTGGGCATCGACACCGTCGCGATCATGAAGGGATCGAAGAAGGCGGACCTGGCCTACAAGTTCATCAATATTGCGCTCGATCCGCAGGTGCAGGCCGAGGTCGCCAAGTTCAAGAAGGGCAGCCCGATGGTGACGAACGCCAAGGTCGATCTCGACATCGCCAAGCTGCCCGGCGTGTTCACGACCCCGGAGCAGTGGAAGACGCAGGCGATCATCATCGACCACAAGCTGCGCGCGGAGAAAACTGCCGAGTGGCGCAAGTGGTTTGCCGAGAACATCATGAACTGATCGCGTGACGGCGCGCCGGCGCACCGCGCGATCGAGCCGGTCATGACGACCCAGCCGTTTCTGCGCGCCTTCGTGTCGCCGGCCGCCCTGTGCGCGTTCGCCCTGACGGCGGCGCTGGCTGCGGTGATGCAGTTCAGCCTGCGCGCCTACGTGCCGGGCTCGCTCGAGCCCGGCGGCTTCACCTTGGCGAACTTCGCCGCGCTCCTGAAGCCGCTCTACGCGCGCGTCTTCCTCGATACGGTGTGGATCTGCTTCGTCACGGCGTTCGTCACGCTTCTCGTCGGCTATCCGCTCGCCTACGCGCTGGTGCGCGTGCGCAGCGCCGCGCTCAAGGCGGCGATCCTGGTGATCGCCGTCACCCCGCTGTTTCTCGGCGAGGTGGTGCGCACCTATTCGTGGATCGTCGTGCTCGGCAACAACGGCTTCATCAATACGATGCTGCTCAAGTCCGGGCTGATCGCGCAGCCTGTGCAGCTCATGTTCACCCGTTTCGGCGTCGTCACGGCGCTCGTCCACGTGACCTTGCCGGTGATGGTGATCATGTTGGCGGCGGCGCTCGCCCACGTCGACCGCGACTGCGAGCGGGCGGCGGCGAGCCTCGGCGCCGGCCCGATCCGCGCCTTCCTCACGGTGACCTTGCCGCTGTCCATGCCCGGGGTCGTCGCCGGCGTGACGACGGCGTTCGCCTGGACGTTCAGCGCCTTCGCCACGCCCCAGCTGATCGGCGGCGGCCGGGTCAACATGGTCTCGAACCTCGTCTATCAGCTCGGCTTCGCCAGCTTCAACTTTCC
>DASZJC010000079.1:0-13869 GCA_035948495.1 Xanthobacteraceae bacterium
AGGTGGACCTTGTCGTAGATGCCGCCGATCGAGCCGTCGCGGTCGATCACGTAGACCGAATTATAGGCGCGAACGGCCCCGCTGGGCGCCATCGCGGCAGCGCGCACCGCGCCGGTGATGAGGACGGTGTGCCGCGAGAGCAGGGCAGCAATCTGCGCCAGAGCGTCGGCCTCGCGCGCGAGATAGAACGGGAACGCGGATTCCGGCCAGATCAGGTGAGTGACGTCTTTGACGCCCGAGGTTTCCGGTCCGGTCGCCCGGTCCGACAGCGCGAGATAGCGGTTCATCACCTGCTGCTTGGCCGTGTAGTTGAATCGCTCATCCTGCGTCAGGTTCGGCTGCATGATGCGCAGCCGCACGCCGGGCACGAAGCTGGTCGGATGCTGCGCGAGCCGCACCCCGCCGTATCCCGCCAGCGCGACGAGAATCGCAACGCCTATCAGTGGCGCGATGAACCGGCGCGGCGTGTCGGCCGGATCGTCCGCCACCACCGCCGGACTTGCGAAAATGAAAACTGCGAGAAACGTCATTCCCCATAGACCGACGAGCGCCGAAGCCTGGGCAAGAACCAGCGGACCGGTCAGCGCATACCCAAAGGCATTCCAGGGAAATCCGCTGACCACGTGGCCGCGCAGCCACTCCGCCGTCGTCAGGGCGGCCGCGAGCGTGAGCACGCGCAGGGCACCGCGCGTCCACAGTAGCCGCGCGAGGGCTGCCCCGAGCGCCGTGTAGAGCGCCATCCCGGCGGGCAGCGCCACAACGGCGATCGGCATCAGCCAGGCGAACTTGTCGGCGTCGACCAGAAACGCGAACCCGACCCAATAGAGCCCGGCGAGGAAATATCCAAACCCGAACCACCATCCGGCGATCGCCGCCGCGCCCACGCCGCCGCGCCGACCGGCGGCCGCGCCATCGATCAGCCAAACCAGGACCGGAAACGTCAGGAACATCACCGGCCAAACGTTGAACGGCGCAAGCGCCAGGGCGGAGGCGGCGCCGGCCACGCACGCGATTGCCGCGCGCCGCCATCCCCACGCGAGCACGACGGAATGGACGAGCTTCACCATCCGCGGAACGGTCAGGACGAGCCTCCGTCGGGTGCCGGGCGCGCCTCCGCGTGGTCGGCGCCCGGCTCGGGCGGTAGCGCAGCGTGCGGCGCTTCGCCCTCCGCGCGGTCCTCGCGCCGCTTGGGCGCGCGCCGGCCGGAACGGTCCTTGCCGCGGTAGATCCTGACGCGCTTGACCCGGCGCGGGTCGGCATCGAGCACCTCGATCTCGAAGCCGCTCGGGCCGGGAACGAGCTCGCCGCGCACCGGCACCCGCCCAACCCGCATCACCAGATAGCCGCCCAATGTATCGACGTCCTCGGCCGCTTCGCCGACGTCGAACTCAGCGCCGATCGTCGCCGTCACGTCGTCAAGGCTGGCCCGCGCATTGGCGAGGTAGGACCCATCGGGTTGGCGCACCACCCCGACCGTGGCGTTCTCGTCGTGCTCGTCTTCGATGTCGCCGACGATCTGCTCGACGATATCTTCGATCGAAACGAGGCCGTCGGTTCCTCCATACTCATCGATCACCAGGGCGAGATGAATGCGGGTCGCCTGCATCTTGGCGAGCAGGTCGATCGCGGGCATCGACGGCGGCACGAACAGGATGGTGCGGACCAGCTTGGTCGAAGACAGTGGTACCGACAGGTCGATCGCGTTAAGATCGAGACCCGCGGTGAACGGCTTCTTGCGCCGCGCCTTGGTCGACGCGCTGGCGGCGGCGCGATTGGTCATGTAGGCGATCAGGTCGCGGATGTGCACCATGCCGGTCGGGTCGTCGAGCGTGTCGTCGTAGACGACGAGCCGCGAGTGCGCGGCCACCTCGAACACCTTGACGAGTTCGCCGAGCGAGATGCCCTGCTGGACCGCGACGATGTCGGCGCGCGGCACCATCACGTCGTCGACCCCGCGCCCGCGCAGGCCGAGGATGTTCTTGAGCATGGCGCGCTCTTCCGGCGAGAAACCCGACTCGCCGGCAGCGCCCGCCTCGAGCACGACTTCGAGATCGGCCCGGATCGAGCCGGCCTTCCAGCCGAACAGGGTGCGCAGCGCGCGGCCGAACCAAGTCGTGCCGGCGTCGCGCGCGACCTCGCTCGGACGCGGAACCGGGACCGGAAGATTTGTCCGTTCGCCCACGGCGCCGGCCGGTTCGCTGCGACGGGGCGCATCGGTGTCGGACATGGCGGTCGACGTCACGTTGCGGTGTCGTCCGGGGCGTAGGGGTCGGCAACGCCGAGCCGCGCCAGAATCAAGCGCTCCAGGCGCTCCATCGCTTCGGCCTGGTCATCGGACTGGTGATCGTAGCCCAGGAGATGCAGAAAGCCATGCACGGCGAGATGGGCGAGGTGGTCGTCGAAGCGCTTGCCGTTGCCTTGCGCCTCGCGTGCCGTCGTCTCGTAGGCGATTGCGATGTCGCCGCGCGCCCCGCCGCCGTCCCGGGCGCGGCCGGCGACCGGAAACGACAGCACGTTGGTTGGTTCCGCGCGCCCGCGCCAACGGCCGTTGAGTTTGCGCATCGCGGCATCGTCGCACAGCATGATCGCAACCTCGATCGCGCCTGCCGTCGCACCCGTCATCTCGGCCGCTTCGCCGATCGCGCGCCGCAGCACGGCTGCGGCCCTCGGTTCGGCGCGCCACAACGGCGATTCGACCATAATTTCGATTGCGGGCGCCGGCCGCGTCCGCCGCGCGGCGGACGACATCAGTCCCTGCCTTCACGCTTGCGCGGCGCCGCGGCGGCCGCTTGCTCGTAGGCGGCGACGATCCGTGCCACCAGCGCGTGGCGGATGACGTCCTCGTGGGTGAAGACCACGCGGCCGATCCCTTCGACATCGGCGAGCAGGCGAACCGCCTCGGCGAGGCCGGACGTCTGGCCGGGCGGCAGATCGACCTGGCTCGGATCGCCGGTGACGATCATCCGGCTGTTCTCGCCCAAGCGGGTGAGAAACATCTTCATCTGCATGGCGGTGGTGTTCTGCGCCTCGTCGAGAATGACGGCGGCGTTTGACAGCGTGCGCCCGCGCATGAACGCGAGCGGCGCGATCTCGATCTCGCCGCTCTGGAGCGCGCGCTCGACGATGCGGGCGTCCATCATGTCGAACAAGGCGTCGTAGATCGGCCGCAGGTAAGGATCGACCTTCTCGCGCATGTCGCCCGGCAGGAACCCGAGACGCTCTCCCGCCTCGACCGCGGGCCGCGACAGGATGATGCGGTCGACTTCCTTGCGTTCGAACAATTGCACTGCGTAGGCGACGGCGAGCCAGGTCTTGCCCGTGCCGGCCGGACCGGTGCCGAAGACCAGGGCGCAACGTTTGAGCGCCCGCACATAGGCATCCTGCCCGGCGGTACGCGCGCGCACCAGGCGCTTGCGCAGGTTGATCTCTTCGAAGTTCGGCCGCGCGGCGGCGGGGTCGAAATCGAACAGCGAGGCCTGCGATATCACCAGGCGGATCGCGCCTTCGACGTCGCCGGGCACGAGATCGTGCCCGCGCTTGAGCTGCTCGTACAGATTTTCGAGCACGCGGCGGGCCTGCTCGCACGCCTCGCGCGAGCCTTCGATCGTGACTTGATTACCGCGCGAGTCGGCGACGACGCCGAGCCGGCGTTCGATGGACGCGAGATTCTGACCGTATTGTCCGAACAGCGCAGACGCGAGGCGGTTGTCGTCAAATGCCATCACGGTCTGGGTCGTCGTGCCTTCCCCGACGATCTCGGGAGAGCGAACGAGCGATCCGTTGTCCGGTCTCGATCGGCGCAAAGCGTCAGGCTCCTGCCGGGGCGAGCGCCGGCTGCTGTCGGCGGTCGGGCATCGCGGGCGCATCGAGCACGCCGAAGAGACTGTTCGGCCCAACCTCGGCAATCCGCGCTGCAACGACGTCGCCGATCATGGCGGGCGGCGCCGTCACTTGAACGGGCTGCAGGTAGGGCGAGCGGCCGACCAGCTGTCCGGGGTGACGCCCGGGCTTTTCCAACAGGACCGGGAACGTCATCCCAAGCGCGCGCGCGTTGAAGGCCGCCTGGTGGCGGTCGATGGTCGCCTGCAGGCGGGCCAGGCGCTCGACCTTGATCTCCGCCGGAACCTGATCCGCCATGGCGGCGGCCGGGGTGCCGGGGCGGGGCGAGTACTTGAACGAGAACGCGCCCGCAAAGCCAATATGATCGACCAGCGTGACGGTTTCGCGAAAGTCCTCTTCGCTCTCGCCCGGGAAACCGACGATGAAGTCGGAGGTGAGCGCGAGATCGGCTCGAGCCGCGCGCAAGCGTTCGACGATCCCGAGGTAATTGGCACGCGTGTGGCGCCGGTTCATGGCGGCAAGGATGCGGTCCGCGCCGGACTGAACCGGCAGATGCAGGCACGGCATCAACTGCGGCAGGTCGCGGTGCGCCGCGATCAGACTGCCGTCCATGTCGGCCGGGTGGCTGGTCGTGTAGCGCAGCCGGGCTATTCCCTCGATCTCGGCAACGCAATGGAGCAGGCGGCCGAGCGTCCATTCCGCGCCGTCCGGCCCGGCGCCATGGTAGGCGTTGACGTTCTGCCCGATCAGCGTGATCTCGCGCACGCCGGCCGCGGCCAGGCGTTCGACCTCGGCGAGGATCTGCGCGACCGGGCGCGACACCTCGGCGCCGCGCGTATAGGGCACTACGCAGAAGCTGCAGAAGCGGTCGCAGCCCTCCTGCACCGTAACGAAGGCGGTGACGCCTCGCGCGCGCGTCGCGTCGCGGCTCGGGGGCGCGAGAAAATCGAATTTGTCCTCGACCGGAAATTCGGTATCGACCACCCGCCCCTCGCGCGCGACTCGGTCAATCAGCGCGGGCAGGCGATGATAGCTCTGCGGTCCGACGACGAGATCGACGACCGGGGCGCGGCGAAGGATTTCCTCTCCCTCGGCCTGGGCAACGCAACCCGCGACCGCGACCAGAATGTTGCGCTCGTTGCGCGCGGCTGCATCCTTCAATTTGCGGATGCGGCCGAGTTCCGAATAGACCTTCTCGGCCGCTTTCTCGCGGATATGGCAAGTGTTGAGGATGACGACGTCGGCATCCTCGGCGGCGCGGGTTTCGGCAAATCCATGCGGCGCCAGGACGTCCGCCATACGACGGGAATCGTAGACGTTCATCTGGCAGCCGTACGATTTGACGAAAAGCTTGCGGGGTCCGCTCATGCCGGTCGAGCCGATGTCGATCGGGGCCGCTTGGGCCGAGGGCGCGTCTCGGGACATTCCAGTGCTTCAGATATCCCTTGTTCGGGCGGCCGCAACCGCGTTCACGAGGCTCGTCTTAGCGGTTTTTCCGGCAAAATGGAATGCTTCCCCGGTTTGCCGGTCCCTGGGTTGATGCGGAGCCCGGCAATGGGTTGCCCTACGGAATGCGGCAACCGCCAGCCTGACGCCCGCCCGCCAGCGCCGCCGGAAGGGCGTTGCCGTCGGCCACGACGCCCAGCGTCAGCGCTTGGCCTTTTCGTCTTCGAGCGGCACGGCGTAAAGCTCGAGCCGGTGGTCGACCAATCGATAGCCCAGCTGGCGGGCAATCTCGGCCTGCAGGCGCTCGATCTGCTCCGATTGAAACTCGATAACGTCCCCGGTGCGCAGGTTGATGAGATGATCGTGATGGGTGTCGGGAATTTGTTCGTAGCGTGCCCGGCCCTCGCGGAAATCATGCCGCTCGATGATGCCGGCATCCTCGAACAGCTTCACGGTGCGATAGACGGTGGAGATCGAGATGCGGTCATCGACTTTGGCGCAACGCCGATAAAGCTCTTCCACGTCCGGGTGATCCGCGGAGTTCGCGAGCACGCGAGCGATCACGCGCCGTTGCTCGGTCATCCGCATGCCCTTGGCGGTGCACAGCGCTTCAATGTTTAGTTTCGGCTCGGCCACGGCCGCATCCCGTCGGTGTTCCGGCATGCGCCATCATAACGAAGAGGCCCGGCAAACGAAATCGGCTCCCGCTGCCGCTACCGTGCCCTCACCCGAGGTCGCGGCGCAGCACCAGGGCGGCCCCGGCCGCGCCGCCCGACCGCGGATAGTAGCCGTCGCGTCGCCCGACCTCGCGAAACGCGCTGCGGGCATAGAGCCGTCGCGCCGGTATGTTGTCGTCGTCGACCTCGAGAAAGACCGTGCGCACGCCGAGACCGGCGAGGCGGCGCATGTGAAGGTCGAGGAGGCGGCGCGCAAGCCCGCGCCCTTGCTGCGCGCGCGCGACGGCAACCGACAGGATCTCGGCTTCGCCGGCGGCGATGCGCGAGATGATGAATCCCACCGGCCGGAGACCGAGCGTGGCCCGATGGGCGAGGACGCCGCGATCGAGGAGCAGCCGCTCGAACTCGTCCTCGCTCCAGCCGCGCCGGAACGAGGCGCCATGCAGCGCCGCGAACGCCGCGGCATCGCGCGGGGCCGCCTCCGTCAGCGTCGGCTCGGGCCGGCCGAACAAGCGGGCGAGCAGGCGTCTCATCGATGCGGCAGACGGGCGGCATCCTGCGGCTGGGCATCGGGCGGGCGCAGGTAGAGCGGTTTGGGGAGCGCCCGGTCGGCCTGGGCGGCCGCCCCCAGTCGCGCCACCCAGCCGATATCGGGGGCGCTGCTGGCGATCACCGTGGGCGGCGGTTCGCCTGCCGGCCATTCCGCGGCCACCAGGTCCGCCCCCGATCCGACGATCAGCGCCGGGCCGGTTCTCGCCGCCTGCAGGGCGTCGCGCACGCCCGCGAGCCGCGGCGGGGCGAGGGCGCGGCCGCCCGGGCCGAATACCTGCATGTAGACTTGGCCGTGCCGCGCATCGATGACCGCCACCACTGTCCCGGTAAATCCGGCGGCGATGTGCGGCGCCGTGAAGGCGGCAAGCGTGGTAAGGCCGATGGCCGGCTTGCCGGCGGCGAGCGCGATCCCCCGGGCCGCCGCGATGCCCACCCGCACCCCGGTGAAGCTGCCCGGGCCGACCGTCACCGCGATGCGGTCGATCTCGGCGAACTCGAGGCGCGCCGCGTCCATGACCCGAGCGACCAGCGGCATCAGCGCCTCGGCATGGCCACGCGTCATCGGGCGCGTCTCGCCGGCGACAAGATCGCGCCGCTGCGTGTCGAGCACGGCGGCCGAGCAGGCATTAAGCGCGGTGTCCAGGGCGAGGACGCGCATGCCGCCGCTAGCGCATGTTCCGGCGAAGTGGATACCGGTTCGCCGATAAGAACATGCGCCAATCAATACCACCTAGAGCATGTTCCGATTCCGAAGGAACGGAACATGCTCTAGCATAGGGCAGGCGGCGTGCCGAAATCAAAGGCTCAGGACCGGTCGGCGGCGGGCCTCGCGTCCGGCCCATTCCTGCGCTTCAGTGGCCAGCGGTACGCCGTTGCCGGTGCGGCCGGAAATGCTCGATCACGGGGGCGACGCGATCAGGCGCGGGTCATCGCCTTGCCGGCCCGCCGGACGCCGACTTCGTCGCCGCTGTCACGATCGACGCAACCGGTGCCTGTGATCGCGCTGCTCACGCAGAACCGTTTGGTCAATGGCATCGGCAGGCCTGCCGCATGTCTGCTTCTCCGCCGAGAGCGCAAGTCCTTGCGCTCTCTCGGCCTGTCGCAGAAATGCCAGAAGGCGACATCCGCAGCGCGCGGGATGTTTGGTCATTCAATGAAGGCGCACGCGCCTTTTCCTTTGCGGAAGCAGCCTCTGTGTGACGATCGCGCCGATAGACGTTTCGAAAAGACGCGCGCGCATTCGACGAAGAGAGCTCCGAGCGGTCCCAGTGTTCGACTTTTGAGGGTCGCGATTCCAAACGGATGCCGAGCTTCCGGCAAGTGAACCGCTAGGGCCTTCAGCCCAAGGCGCCGGCCGTTCAGCCGCACGAAGGATTCCGGAAACGGCGCGAGAAAGCGCCCGCCGGCCAGCAGCGCGCTGTGCAACTCGATGCCGTAGCCGGCCACCGCGACGTGCGGGAGCGGCAGTCCGCTCGCCCGAAACGCATCGGCCACAAGCGAGGCGGGATAGGAGTCCTGCGGCGGCATCGTCCACGGCTCATGCGCAAGCTCGTGCAATGCGATCTTACGGCGCTTTGTCCATGGGTTGTGCGCGCCCGCCGCAACGACGATACGGTCTTCGAACAGGAGCTCCGTGTCCACGTCCGCCGCCGGCGTAGGCAGCAGTCGCCCAAACAGCAAATCGACGCTGCGCTCGCGCAAGTCGCGGTAGTGTAGCACGGCCGCATCCCCGAGCTTGACCTGAAAGGCGATGCGCGGGCGTTGCAACGATAAACGATCGAGCACCGCGGGGAGCAAGCCCGCTGCGATCGACGGAGTGCTGCCGATCCGCAACTCGCCCGCCGTGGGATTCGACAGAAATTCGATGTCCTTCACGCTCGCCCTGAGCTCGTCGAATACGGCCATACCTCGGTTGAGCAGAGTTCGCCCGTAGATCGTCGGCTCGACGCCGAGCGGGGTCCGGTCGAGGAGTCGCACGCCCAGCGCGTGCTCGAGATCGCCGATCGCCCGCGACACCACCGGTTGCGAGACGGCGAGGTGTCTTGCCGCCTTCGCCATGCTTCTCCATTCGACGACCGCGGCGAGAATGTGCAGGTCGCGCAGCCTGAGACGGCTACCAATCCGGTCGATCAGGTTCATCGCCGGTCTCCTATATCCTGTGGGGCATAGGGGTATCCTAAAATAGAGCTTCCTGGCTATAGGTAAAAAGTGATCTTTCTGCTCGTCGTGCCGTTGCGATGAAGCGCGATGAGCGCCGCAGGTTTGACGATGGACCAGAGCCATGACCCTTTGCCGCCGAGGTGTTCTGCAGTTGGCCGCCGGAGCCGCCATGCTTCCCGCGGGTTCCCGGGTCGCGTGGGCGCAGGCGTATCCGGGGCGTCCGGTGCGTGTAGTCGTCGGCCTGCCCGCCGGGCTCGGTCCCGACATCGTTGCCCGCCTGCTGGCGCAATCCCTGTCGGCGCGGCTGGGTCAGCCATTCGTCGTCGAAAACAAGCCTGGCGCGGGCAGCAATCTCGGCGCCGAGGCGGTCATCCGGTCGCCGCCAGACGGATACTCGCTCTTCCTCATCACCACCGCGAACGCCGTCAATGCAACGCTCTACCGAACGCTTGATTTCAATATCGTCCGCGACGTTGCCCCGGTTGCCAGCATCGGCGGCGGCCCTGCCGTCATGGTCGTCACGCCGTCGTTCCCGGCCAAGACGGTTCCCGAGTTCCTTGCCTATGCCAAGGCAAATCCCGGCCGGATCAACATGGCGTCGGCCGGTGTCGGCAGCGTGCCGCATGTATTCGGCGAGTTGTTCATGATGATGGCACACGTGGATATGCTGCATGTACCGTATCGCGGAAACTTCTATCCGGACCTGCTGGGCGGCCAAGTGCAAGTCGCCTTCGGCAACATCGTCTCGTCGCTCGAGTACATACGCGCCAGCAAGCTGCGCGCGCTTGCGGTGACCACGGCGAAGCGCGCCGCGGCTCTGCCCGACGTGCCCGCCCTCGCCGAGTTCGTCCCCGGCTACGAGGCAAGCGCCTGGTACGGGCTCGCGGCGCCCAAGGACACGCCGCCCGAAGTTATCGCGACGCTGAACACGGCGGTAAACGCCGCTCTGACCGATCCGCAACTCGAGGCGCGGCTCGCCGACCTGGGTGCTGAACCGCGGCCCATGTCGCCGGCCCAATTCCGCGAGGTCATCGTGAAAGAAACCGGTAAGTGGGCCGCGGTAGTGCAATTTGCCGGCGCCAATCTGGATTGAGCCGCATGCTCACGCTGTATCATGGGAGGACATCCGTCTGCTCGATCAAAGTTCGCCTTGTACTCGCCGAAAAGGGTGTTCCTTTCCACAGCCATATCCTCACGCTGCGCGGCGACCAGTTCGAGCCTCGCTATGTCAAACTCAACCCCAACGCCGTGGTGCCGACCCTCGTTCATAACGACCGGGTCATCATCGAATCGACCGTTATCGCGCACTACATCGACGAGGCATTTCCCAGTCCGCCGTTGATGCCGCAGGAACCGCTCCGGCGTGCTCAACTGCGCATGGTGGCCAAGCATGTCGACGAGCACGTGCATATGGCGTGCATGACGCTGACGTTTGCGACCGCCAATCGGGCGCATTTTGCGCAAATGGCCCCCGACGCCCGGGCGGCCGAACTGGCAAAAACGCCCAATTGGAGAGCCGCCGAGGTCAAACGGGACGTCATCCGGCACGGGCTCGATTCGCCGCGGGTCGAAGACGCGCTTCGACAACACCTGAAACTGCTCGATTGCATCGACGCGGCCACGCGGGGGCGAACGTACATGGGCGGCGACGCCTGGTCGTTGGCCGATGCTGCCGCCACTCCCTATGTGTGGCGCCTCGACAAGCTCAAGCTCGCCCGATTGTGGGATCGCCGGCCGGCGGTCGCCGCGTGGTATGAGCTAGTCCGGCAGCGCCCGTCGTTCAAGCTGGCAGTCGAGGACTGGGTCAGCGCCGCCGATGTCGAGCGTTATGCCAATCAGCCCGACCCCTGGCCAAAAATCCGCAACGTTCTCCAAACAACATGATCAAGTTGCGATACCCGTCGATAGATGCGAGTCCCCTCAGGCTCTTGGCCGTGTGAAAACGCGGTGACGGAAGCATAGACGCATCGCGCCCGCTTTAAATGCCGCCTGAGCGAGATGTGACTGCATCACCGCTGCTTACCGGAAGCGATTGAACAGGGTTTCGTCGGAAACTCCGATGGGCATCGAAATACTCGCGGCGAGCATTTGTCGTCCGAAATAGCCCCGATAGCGGACGTAGAGCGGACACGCTGTCAGGTTCGAAAAGTGCCAGGACCGGACATTTTGATCGTTGCCGGCCAAGGGAGTGGAGAACCTTCTCCACTCCCGCCACAGCTGCGCAGAATTGCAGCGCCCGTAATCTTGCGCGGGTTCGCGGAACGCCTCATCGCTTCGTAACGACAACCTCCAGATACTCGCTCGGCACGACCATAGTCCCGTCGTTGGCTTTGTTCATACGGGAGATGAGGGCGTGCAGGTCGTCCGTCAGACCGTGTTGCTTGGCCTCGTCGAGCGCTGCGAACGCCTTGAGCATCGGGCCATAGTAGGTCTTGAACACATCCAGGAAGTGCTCCGCAGAGCGATAGCGCAGGGTAAAGTGGCGCGGCTCGGTCTCGACCGCGATGGCAGCGGGACCGAACATTTCGAGGAGGCGCCCGCGCGTTCCCCACAGTGCAGGCGATTTTACGCCAGCCGGAGGCGCAATGTATTTTCCCAGGGTCTTGAACATTTGTCCGACAAAGCCGTCCGGTGTCCAGTTCGCAAGACCTATCTTGCCGCCCGATTTGCAGACACGCAGGAGTTCGCCGGCAGCTTGGTCCTGATGGGGCGTGAACATCACGCCGAAGGCCGAGACGACCACGTCGAAAACGCCGGCGGCGAACGGCAACGCCTCGGCATCGGCCTCCCTGAATTCGATGGTCAGTCCTTCGGCCGACGCCCGCGCGCGACCGCGCTCCAGCAAGCTTGGCACATAGTCGGTCGAAACGACGTCGCACCAGCGGTGCGCAGCGGCCAGGCTGACGTTCCCGTTGCCGGCGGCCACGTCGAGGACTTTCTGCCCCGCCCGAACATCGAGGGCCTCGCAGAGTTGCTCGCCAACGATCTGCAGGGTCGTCCCGACGACCGCATAGTCGCCCGAGGACCAGGCCGCCTGCTGCCGGTTCTTCAGCGCCGTGAGATCGGGAGCTGGAGCAGTCGCGCTCTGAGGCGCGCGTGTGTCATGTCGCAACGCGTGGGCCTGGCTCATGGTCTCCTCCGGTCAGTTGCGGTCGCGGCGAACCGCGATCGAGATGCGCGCAGGATGCCCCGAGCGGGACCGAAAGACTTTGCCGAGCGCTTGATTTGTCCTTGAGATGGGCTTGATTATTCCCCGAGACCAGCTGCGATCCGGCCGGGGCGACCCAAGTGCAATTTCTCTTTGCCGATCATACACTTGATACCGACCGGCGGGAGCTGCGCCGCGGTTCCGCGCCCGTTGCCGTCGAGCCGCAGGTGTTCGACCTGCTGGTTTACCTGGTGCAGAACCGCGACCGCGTCGTCAGCAAGGATGATCTCATCGCTTCAATCTGGGGCGGCCGCATTGTGTCGGATTCGACGCTGACCAGCCGCATCAACGCCGCACGCAAGGCGGTCGGCGACAGCGGCGAGGGCCAGAAGCTGATCCGCACCGTCCCGCGCAAGGGCCTGCGCTTCGTCGGCGCCGTGCGCGCGCAGCCAGGCGGCGTCGAACCCTCACATGCCGCCGGTCGGCCGCCGGATGAAGCGCACGAGCACTTGCGCCCGGCCTTGCCGCCGCCGGACCGGCCCGCCATCGCCGTGCTTCCCTTCGTCAACATGAGCGGCGATCCGGAGCAGGAGTATTTTTCCGACGGCATCAGCGAAGACATCATCACCGCGCTGTCCTAGCTACGCTGGTTCTTCGTCATCGCGCGCAACTCGTCGTTCATCTACAAGGGCAAGGCCGTCCACATGAAGCAGGTCGCCGCGGAGCTCGGCGTCGGCTATGTGGTCGAGGGCAGCGTGCGCAAGGGCGGCGACCGCGTGCGTATCAGCGCGCAGCTCAACGACGTGGCGACCGGCAGCCACATCTGGGCGGAGCGCTACGACCGCGGCCTCGCCGACGTGTTCGCCGTTCAGGACGAGATCACCGAGGCGATCGTCGCCGCGATCGAGCCGCAGCTTTATGCGGCGGAAAACTTTCGCGCCCAGCGCAAGCCGCCGGACAGCATGGATGCCTGGGACTTGGTGATGCGCGCGCTGTCGCATTACTGGCGGGTGACGCGCCAGGACAACGTGGTCGCGCAGGCCCTGCTGGAGAAGGCGACCGCCATCGATCCGAACTACGGCCAGGCGCTCGGCGTGCTTGCCGCCAGCTATATATTCAGCGCCCACATGGGTTGGGCGGACATGGCGGCCGTGCGGCCGATCGCCGAACGCGCGGCGCTGACAGCGATCCTGGCCGACAGCGAAGACCGCTGGGCGCACCTTGCGTTGGGCGGCGTTTATTTGTTCACGCGACGCTTCGATGACTCGCTCGCCGAGTCCGAGCTGGCGCTGCGGCTCAATCCGAACTTCTCGCTGGCCCAGGGCTATTATGGTCTGGCGCTGTCTTATTGCGGGCGCTGGGAAGAAGGCGACTTGGCCGCGCGCCGAGCATTGCGACTGAGCCCGCGCGATCCGTTATCGGCGCTTTATTACGGCATCGCCGCCTATGCCCAGTTCCTCGGCCGCAACTATGACCACGCGATGCGGCTTGCGCGCGAAGGCATCCGCCGGCGCAGCGATTTCGTCGGCGCCCACCGGGTGCTCACCGCCGCCGCGGGCATGGCCGGACAGATCGAGGCGGCCAAGGTTGCATTGCAGGAGCTGCGGCGCGCGCAGCCCAATATTTCCCTCGCATGGATCACAAACCACATGCCGATCAGACACGACGTCGAGCGGGAGCACTATTTGCAAGGCTTCCGGCGCGCGGGCCTGGACTAGCTTTGCATACGTTGTCCGGGTTACCCCCGATAGGGGACATCCATGACCGGACCTTTCGACTCGTGCTTTCAGCAGGCCCTCTGCGAAGTCGATCGATTATGCCTGTACTCGGGCTCCCCAACTCGGGTGACGAACGAGCTGGACGACAACAACGACAATCACCAGCAGCACCAGCAAACAAACGGCAACCATCACGCTCAGATTGATCAGCGATACACCGATCGCTATCGCGTTGCCTTCAATTGCGACATCGGTGATCGCGGCTTTGAGCGCGATGCCCTTAAGGTCATCCTTGAAGCGGTAGACCGGCCGCGCCGCGAGGTAGGCC
>DASZJC010000080.1:0-5116 GCA_035948495.1 Xanthobacteraceae bacterium
CGACGGCCATGCAGGTGAGAGTGGCGTAGAAGCGATCCGATCCGGCGCGGCGTTTTCGGCGCGCTCCCTCTCCCCGCAGGGGAGAGGGTCGGGGTGAGGGGGTTCCAGATATTCGGATAGTTTGTAACCCCTCACCCCACCCCTCTCCCTATGGGAGAGGGAGCCGGCAGCGCCAGCCGCTCTGCCTCAAACCACGGCCGGCGCCAAACAAATAACAGCGTCATCCTGAGGGCGAGCGCGACGAAGTCGCGCGAGCGTCTCGAAGGATGGCCACAAGCGCACTTGCTGCTATCCTTCGAGACGCGCGCCTTCGTCGCGCTCCTCAGGATGACGCTATCTTTGTTGAGCGCCCCTTCAGGGCGACGCGTTGGCACCCCCCGCGCCATCACTGCACGCATCCGCCGATCGGCGGCTTGCACTCAAGTCCTTGCTGTTGGCATTTGCTCAACGCCGCGGCAACGGAATCGCCGGAGCCCCAGCCGGTTTTGCCGGTCGCGTGGCCGGTCGTGATATAGACGCAGCCGTAATTCCACGCCCCTTTTGCTTGGCAGTCCTGGCCGGCGGCGTTTCGGCACGCTTCTACGGCATGCGCTTTCGCATCCGCTTGCGTCGCCCGCGTCCCCGAGTAGCCGATGGCAACGTGGGCCTGGCCATTGACCTTCCAGATGGCGGCAGCCACGGAGTTCCACCGCTTGGGCGGCGGGGGCGGCGATGCCGGCTTAACCGGGCGCGGCGCCGGCGGCTGCGGCGGAGCCGGGACGGGCGGCGGCGGCGCTTGGACCGCAGCGGAGAGCTGGTCGACGATCAGGGCCAAAGCGGCCGGCGACGGCGGCGACGCGCGGGCAGCGGCGGCAAGTTCTTCGATCTGCGGATCGGCGGCGGCCATGCGGGCCACGGCCGCGGCATCGAGCTTGTCGGCAATGCTGTAGTCGAGGATGGCGTGATCCCGGTCGTCACTGCGAAAATAGCCCAACGCACGGCGCACATAGGCGGCGACATTTCGCGGCGTGAGCTTGATCGCCTCGCTGCAGTCGGCGATGGCGCGCGCGACATTGCCCTGAGCGAGATAGGCACGCGCCCGCAGCACATAGGCATCGGCGCGGCTCTGCGCGGATTCGCCCGCGTCGGCAATGATGCGGCTGCAGGCCGGAACGGCGCGGGCCGGATCTTCCGCCGCGCATTCGGATTGATCCTGCGGACTCGCGGCAAGCGCCGGGCCTGCAAGCAGGAGGGCGAGGCCGAGCGCGACAGGGATCTGGCGACTGCGCACTATCATGATACCCACGGTGTCGACGAGGTTACCTGACGTACCAGCGCCGTGCCACTTGGTCATGCGCGATAGTGAAGCACCGACGAACTCCTAACGACCTGCCGGCTTTCTTCCCACCGCGCAGTGGAGCGGATGGGACTGCAGCAGCGGCCCCTGCTCCATCGCGGCGACGCGGGCGGTGTGCCAGATTTCGGTCTCCTCAGGCGAGAGCTGCGCGAGCACGTGGTCCTCGCGATAGCGCCAGATCGGCCCGTCGGGATCGTCGAGGGTGACGAGCGCGGGAAACGCCACCAGATCGACCAGCCCGGCGCGGCGCAGGCGCGGGTAGAGGCTCGCGTCGGCAACGCCGCCGGGGCCGACCGAGCGTGGCGTGGTCTCGGCCTTGGCTTTGAGGGCGGGCGGCAGATTGAGGTTCCACCACTGCGGCAGGTCGACGGCGCGCACGACGATGCCGATGCGCCCGCCCGGCCGCGTGACGCGGATCATCTCGGCGATCGCCTGCTCGGCGTCGCACTCCTCGAGCACGGTGACGGAGAACACGCCGTCGAAGGTTTCGTCGGGAAACGGCAGCGCCGTGGCGCTGCCCGGGGCGAAGCGGATGCGCGCGCCGAACTCCGCGGCAAGCCCGGCGGCCTCGCGCAGCAGGAACGGGTTGACGTCGACCGCATCGATGCGCGCGGCCGGACCGAGGCGCTGCGCGAGCAGGCGGTCGAGTGCGCCCGAGCCGCAGCCGACGTCGAGCATGCGGCTGTCCGCCTGCGGCGCCATCAGGTCGACGAGGCTGCGAAACATGGCCCGGTAGCTCGGCGCGCGGGCGCGGTCCTCGAGCGCCGCGACGCCGCCGATGTGGGCACCGCCGAGCCGGATCACGGTGAAATGGCGCGCAAGTTCGGGCAGCGCCGGGTCCCATTGCGACGGCGCGAGAAAGAACGGCAGCAGGATCAGGGGCGGCCCGCGTCCCTCGATGCGATAGGTCAGGCCGGCGTGGGTGCCGCTGCGTGCGGGGAGCATGGGGCCTGGGTCCGCCGGCAACCCGGCGAGGAACCCAACGATGGCGCCGGCGACCTCCCCTGCCCGGTCGGCGACCACGTCCGACCAGGCCATCGCCTCATAACCGGCGAGCACATGCCGCCGCGCCGCGGGGAGCCGCGTGTGCGCGCTCTCGATCGCCTGGGCGGCGAGGCCCTTGTCGCCGGAGATCATCAGCAGGCGCGGCGCGACGCGCTCGAACGGCGCCGGGTCGA
The DNA here is from genome assembly GCA_035948495.1 of Xanthobacteraceae bacterium. Lineage (GTDB taxonomy): Bacteria > Pseudomonadota > Alphaproteobacteria > Rhizobiales > Xanthobacteraceae > AP-16. The sequence continues at coordinate 2,515 of DASZJC010000080.1, forward strand.
GGCGCGTCGCCGCGCACAGCACGAGGCCGGCGATGCGGTGCGGGGATTGCGCGGCCAGGCCGGCGACGTCGCTCGCCACTTGGGTCGCGACATGCGCCCGCGCGAGCCCGAGATGCTCCATCAGCGCGGCAAGGCGCTCGGCGGTTTGCATGGATGCATCGTAGCCCGCATGGAGCGAAGCGGAATGCGGGGGGTTTGCATGCGGCGTGGCCTTTCCCGGATTTCGCTTCGCTCCATCCGGGCTACGAAGCGAGGGCATCCTGCCGGATCATGGCCGCGCCTTTCTCGGCGATCATGATGGTCGGGGCGTTGGTATTGGCGGTGGTGACGGTCGGCATGACCGAGGCGTCGATGACGCGCAAGGCCTCGAGCCCGCGCACCTTGAGCCGGGGATCGACCACGGCCAAAGGATCGTCGCCCATCCGGCAGGTGCCGACGATGTGATAGATGGTCGTGCCCTGGCGGCGGATGTAGTCGGCGAGCGCGTCTTCGCTCGCCACGTCCGGACCGGGCGTGATCTCCGTGACGCTGTGGCGCGCCAGCGCCGGCGCGGCAAAGATGCGGCGCGCCATGGCGACGCCGGCGAGCGACACGCGCAGATCGTTGGGCGCGGTCAAATAATTCGCTTTGAGCGACGGGTACGCGAACGGATCGGGCGATAGGGCCATCACCGTGCCGCGGCTCTCGGGCCGGGCGATGCTGACCGCGATCGTCATCCCCGGCTCGCGCTCCAGCTCGCCGAACCGGTTGTGGTCGTAGCTCGCGGGCGAGAACAAGAGCTGGATGTCCGGGCTCGCAAGCCCCTCGCGGCTGCGCACGAACGCCTGCGCGCTCGACACGCCGAAGGTGAGCGCGCCGCGCCCGGTGGTGAGCCAGCGGGCGATCTCGCCCATGAGCCGCACCCCGCGCGCCAGCTGGTTGATCGACACCGCGTCCTTGACCCGGTGCGAGATGCGGATCGCGTAATGGTCGGACAGGTTGGCGCCGACGCCCGGCAGGTCGTGCACGACCGGAACGCCGATCGACTTCAAGTGCGCCGCCGGACCTATCCCTGACACTTGGAGGAGATGCGGCGAGTTGATGGTGCCGCCGCACAGGAGCACCTCGCGCGCGGCCGTCGCCGCTCGGTCCCGGCCGCGCTGCCGGAAGGCGACGCCGACGCAGCGCCGGCCCTCGAACAGCAGCCGCGTCGCGTATGCCTTGGTCTCGACGCGCAGGTTCGGCCGACGTTTCGCCTGGGCGAGAAACGTGCGCGCGGTCGAGCCGCGGAAGCGGCCGTTGCGCGACATTTGCGAAAAGCCGACGCCCTCGTGCACGCGCCCGTTGAGATCGGGGCTCGCCGGAACGCCGGCCTGCTGCGCCGCGTCGACGAAACGACGGGTCAGCGGCAGGACCGTGCGGTAGTCCTCGACCAGGATCGGGCCGTCCTTGCCGCGCCGATCGGGCTCGCCCGGCGCGTAGCGCTCGATCGATTTGAAATAGGGCATGACCTCGTCGAACGACCAGCCGCGGCAGCCCATCTGCGACCAGCCGTCGTAATCGGCCGGGTTGCCGCGGATCCACAGCATGCCGTTGATGGAGCTGGAGCCGCCGAGCACGCGCCCGCGCGGCCAGTGAATCTGCCGGCCGGCGACGCCGGGTTGGGGATCGGTGGCGTAATTCCAGTTGACCAGCGGATTGTGCAGCAGGTGGAGCACGCCGGCCGGCACGTGGATCATCGGGTGCCAGTCTGTCGGGCCCGCCTCGAGCAGCACGACGCGCGCGCCGTCCGCGCTCAGGCGGTTCGCGAGCACGCAGCCGGCGGAGCCCGCGCCGATGATGACGTAGTCCGCCTGCAACGCATCGGTCATGGTGCGATGGTGTGCGACTTGGCGTGGGCGGGCAAGGGGGCGTAGGGCGCATTAGCGGCGAAGTCGCGTAATGCGCCGCCCGTGGGTCAAACGGCGGTGAACCGGCGCAATACGGCCTGCGGCCTATTGCGCCCTACGGGTGCCCATGGGTTAGCCTCACACATCATAAACAACGCGGAGGACGCCGTGGGCGCGCCGTCGAAGAACCAGCAGTGGCTGGCCAAAGTAAACGAGGAGGCGCTCGAGCCCGCGCTGCCCATCTGCGATCCGCATCATCATCTGTGGGACCAGCGCCACGAACGCGAGCAGGAACGCTACCTGCTCGACGAAATCCTCGACGACCTCGCCGGCGGGCACAACGTCGTCTCGACCGTGTTCATCGAATGCGGCGCCATGTTCAAGCCGGACGGGCCGGAGGCCTATCGCTGCGTCGGCGAGACCGAGTTCGTCAACGGCATCGCCGCCATGAGCGCGTCGGGCCTCTACGGCAAGGCGCGGATCGCCGCCGGCATCATCGGCACCGTGGACCTGCGCATCGGCGACAAGGCCGCCGACGTGCTCGATGCGCAGATCGCGGCCGGCGGCGGCCGGTTTCGCGGCATCCGGCGCGGCGCGTTCTGGCACGCGAGCCCGCAAATCCAAAACCACCGCACCAACCCGCCCGAGCACCTGCTGCTGCACGACGATTTCCGCTCGGGCTTCAAGCATCTCGCGCTGCGCCAGCTCAGCTTCGAGGTGTGGTGCGCGCACAC
>DASZJC010000081.1:0-8131 GCA_035948495.1 Xanthobacteraceae bacterium
ATCGTCAAGGAAGGCGCCAAGGCGGTTGCCGCCGGCATGAACCCGATGGACCTCAAGCGCGGCGTCGACATCGCGGTCGCGGCCGTGGTCAAGGACATCGAGAAGCGCGCCAAGAAGGTCGGCTCCTCGGCCGAGGTGGCCCAGGTCGGCAGCATCGCGGCGAACGGCGACTCGTCGATCGGCAAGATGATCGCCGGCGCCATGCAGAAGGTCGGCAACGAGGGCGTGATCACGGTGGAAGAGGCCAAGTCGCTCGAGACCGAGCTCGAAGTCGTCGAAGGCATGCAGTTCGACCGCGGCTATCTCTCGCCCTACTTCATCACCAACGCCGAGAAGATGATCGCCGAGCTGGAGGACGCCTACGTGCTGCTGCACGAGAAGAAGCTGTCCGGCCTGCAGGCCATGCTGCCGGTGCTCGAATCGGTGGTGCAGTCGGGCAAGCCGCTCATCATCGTCGCCGAGGACGTGGAGGGCGAGGCGCTCGCCACGCTCGTCGTCAACAAGCTGCGCGGCGGGCTCAAGGTCGCGGCCGTCAAGGCCCCGGGCTTCGGCGACCGCCGCAAGGCCATGCTCGAGGACATCGCCACCTTGACCGGCGGCCAGCTGATCTCGGAAGACCTCGGCATCAAGCTCGAGAACGTCACGCTCGCCATGCTCGGCCGCGCCAAGAAGGTCATCATCGAGAAGGAGAAGACCACGATCGTCGACGGCGCCGGCAAGAAGAAGGACATCGAGGCGCGCGTCGGCCAGATCAAGCAGCAGATCGAGGAGACCACCTCCGACTACGACCGCGAGAAGCTGCAGGAGCGACTCGCCAAGCTCGCCGGCGGCGTCGCGGTGATCCGCGTCGGCGGCTCGACCGAGGTCGAAGTGAAGGAGAAGAAGGACCGCGTCGAGGACGCGCTCAACGCCACCCGCGCCGCGGTCGAGGAAGGCATCGTGCCGGGCGGCGGCGTCGCGCTGCTGCGCGCCAAGAAGGCGGTTGGCCGCATCGCCAACGACAACGCGGACGTCCAGGCCGGCATCAACATCGTGCTCAAGGCGCTGGAAAGCCCGTTGCGGCAGATCGCCGAGAATTCCGGCGTCGAAGGCTCGATCGTGGTCGGCAAGATCATGGAGAACAAGTCGGAGACCTACGGCTTCGACGCGCAGACCGAGGAATACGTCGACCTCGTCGACGCCGGCATCATCGATCCGGCCAAGGTCGTGCGCGCCGCGCTGCGGGACGCGGCCTCGGTCGCCGGCCTCCTGATCACCACCGAGGCGATGGTGGCGGAACTGCCGAAGGAGAAGCCCTCCGGCGCCCCGGGGATGCCGGGCCACGGCGGCATGGACTTCTGAGCCGGCACAAAATCGATCGCGTGAAGGAAGGGCCGCAGCAATGCGGCCCTTTCATCTTGCGCAAGGTGTGCTTTGCGCGAACTTGGATTTCCCGGTATACGTATTATCTTACGTATCAAGGGGAATGCTCCGTCATGAGCGCTTATACGGGCAAGATCACTACTACCGGAAAGTCGGAGGCGATCCGGCTGGAAAAGGCACTGTTCAGGTCGCATCCGGAGTTCCGCCAGAAGGCTACCGTCCGGGCGCATGTCATCGGGCCGGGCACTCTTCTCGTTTCGGTAGCCGACAAGGGCCCTGCAGGACGCGATGCTGACCCTGTCATGGCCGCCTTCCTGAGTTTTCTGGCGGGCGACATCTCGCGCGCGCCGGACCAAATCAAACCTCTCGCCGCCACCAGGATCGAGGAGGCGCGCGCGCTCACGCGCTCGGTGAACGTCCGAGACGACGAAGTGCTCCCGGATGACGTGACGCTGTGACGGATGAAAGACCCGCCAGCACTGGCTGGCAACTCTACGTCCACCCGGCTTTCAGCGAGACATTCGACGCGTTAGTGGCCGAGGTTGCGCGGCTCCGCTCCGCAGACCCGCAGCGCTACACGCATCATCCAAAGTCGAAGCTGTTGAGGCGAATCGTCGATTTGGTCGAAACCGAGATCCCACGCAATCCGGGTGCTGCCGAGTTTTCGCTCGGCAATACGTTGGGCCCTGCGCACCGTCATTGGCGCCGAGCGAAGTTTCTCAGTAGATTCCGACTGTTCTTTCGCTACAGTTCGAAAGCGCGCGTCATTATTTATGCCTGGGTCAACGACGAAAACACGTTGCGCAAAGCGGGCGGACGCAATGATCCCTACAGCGTCTTCGGTGGCCTTCTTCGCCGAGGCCAACCGCCCGATGATTGGGCTACTTTGGCGAGGGAAGCGGTCTCGTTCAAATGGCCGCAAGATCGCACGTGAATAGCGAGGGCCGGCCTCGGCCACGCCCATAATCCCGGTCGATTATGTAGCCCGGGAATAGCCGACTCCGCTTGATCCCCCCGCGCCAGCCGCCATGATCGGCGCCTTCATCGTCCAGGGAGTCGCCCCGTGTCCGGCCTTCTCGCCACGCTCGCCATCATCCGGCGGCTCGCCGCGCCCTACTTTCGTTCCGAGGACCGGTGGGTCGGACGCGCGCTGCTCGCCGCCGTCATCACCCTGATGCTGTGCGACGTCGGCATCGACGTGCTGCTCAACTGGTGGAACGCGCGCTTCTACAATGCGCTGCAGGATCGCAACTGGAACGCGTTCACCCGCGAGCTGACCATCTTCGCCGTGCTTGCCGGCATGTCGATCGTGTTTCAGGTCTATCAGCTCTACCTCACGCAATGGCTGGAGATCCGGTGGCGCCGCTGGATGACCGAGCGCTACCTCGGCGGCTGGCTCGGCGCGGCCAATCACTACCGCCTGCAGCTGCTCGGCGACGCCGCCGACAACCCGGACCAGCGCATCGCCGAGGATATCCGTCTGTTCATCGAGAGCGGTCTGCCGCTCGGCGTCCGCCTGCTGCGGTCGGTGGTGACGATTCTCTCCTTCGTCGCGATCCTGTGGGCCCTCTCCGACGAAGTGCCGCTCACCGTGTTCGGCGTGACCTGGCCGATCCCCGGATATCTGGTGTGGGCGGCGCTCATCTACGCGGCGATCGCCACCGTGATCACGCATCTGATCGGGCGGCCGCTGGTCAACCTCAATTTCAACCGGCAGCGGTTCGAGGCCGATTTCCGCTTCAATCTGGTGCGGGTGCGCGAGAACTCCGAGCAGATCGCGCTGCTGCGCGGCGAACCCGCCGAGCACGCGCGCCTGCTCGACCGGTTCGGCGCGATCGTCGTCAACTGGTTCGCCATCATGTCGCGCACCAAGAAGGTGACGTTCTTCACCGTCGGCGCCGCCCAGGCCGCGGTCATCTTTCCCTATGTCGTGGTGAGCCCGTCCTATTTCGCCGGCCACGGACAGCTGGGCATCCTCACCCAGACCGCCAACGCCTTCGAGGCCGTGCGCGGCGCGCTGTCGTTCTTCGTCGACTTCTACCGCGAGCTGGCCGACTGGCGCGCCGTGGTGGCGCGGCTCGCGGGATTCGAGGCGGCGATCGCCGCCGCCGAAGCGTGCGCCACGACACCGCCCGTGATCCGCGTGGTGCCGGGAGCGGAGGCCTCGCCGCTGCATGCCCAATCACTCGACGTCCAGCTGCCGGACCGCACGCCGCTCGTCGCCGTCGAGGATTTGTCGATCGCCCCCGGCGAGCGCGTGCTGGTGACCGGCCCCACCGGTTCGGGAAAATCGACCCTGTTCCGCGCGCTCGACGGGATTTGGCCGTTCGGCTCCGGAACGGTGAGCACCCCGCAGCACGCGAGCGTGCGCATGATGCCGCAGCGGCCGTATTTTCCCATAGGCGCGCTCGCGGACGCGATCGCCTATCCGGCCGAGCCCGGCCGCTTCGCGCCCGAGGCGATCCGCGACGTGCTCGCCGAAGTCGGCCTGCCGGCGTTCGGCGGCCGGCTGGACGAGCACGCCCATTGGAACCGCATGCTCTCGCTCGGCGAGCAGCAGCGCCTCGCCGTCGCCCGCGCCATCCTGCACGCGCCCGACTACCTGTTCCTGGACGAGGCCACCGCTTCGCTCGACGAGCCGTCGGAAGCGGCGCTCTATCGCCTGATCCAGGCGCGGCTGCCGCGCACCGCCATCGTCTCGATCGGCCACCGTTCGACGCTGTTCGCGTTCCACCGGCGCCACGTCGCGGTGGTGCAGGCAGGCGGGCGAAATCAGTTATCAGTTATCAGTTATCAGTGACCAGTGACCAGTTTCAATTTTTCTGGTCACTGCTTACTGATCACCGATAACTGCCTTCAGGCTGCCGCCTTGCGGTTGACCGCCAGACGCGCGTCGACCAGCGCGACGGTCTCGTCGACCACCGCGTTGCGCATGCCGAGCTGCGCGGCGACGCTCTGCACCAGCCGGTCGACCCGCTCGATGTTGGGAGCGCCGGCGAACAGCGCGCGCGCGGCGGACGACGGCCGCACCAGCCCGTTCGCGGCCGCCGCGTATTTCTCGAACGGCACGAGGTCGTCGGGGTCGGCGCCGAGCTTGATGCACAATTCGCGCACCCAATTGTACACCGCGCGCGAGGCCTCGATGTCGGTGTGCACCGCCTCCTTGATCGAGCGGGCGGCGTCCTTCTGCACGCAGCGATAGTTGCCGGTCAGCAGCATGGCCCACTTCGCCAGCGGCACGAAGATCGAATCGTGCACCTTGAGCTTGACTGGCAACTCGATCTTGCTGCCGTCGCCGGGATCGTAGCGGATCGCCTCGATGTCGGCCTGCATCTGGCGCAGCATGGCGGTGGATTTCTCGGAATCGAACCGGGCCACCTTGAAGTTGGTCGGCAAGGTGACCTGCAGCACGTTGACCTTTTCGTCGGGCGGACGGAACGCCTGCGGGTCCGGGCTGCACAAGGTCACGAGCGCGGGATCGAAGTTCTGCCAGACGGTCGCGTCGGTGTAGCAGGGCTTGAGCGGATCGGTGTTGAGCCCGGGGATGCGCTTGAGGTAGGGCAGCGGCGGCATGTTCATGATCGACATGCAGGGCACCTTCGCCCGCGCGACCGCATCGAGAAGCTCGCGCACGCCGGCCGATCGGTATTGCGGCTCCTGCATCGCCAGGCCGACGAGATCGAAATCGGCCGGGTTGAACTCGCCCGGCCCGCCGGCGGACAGGCTGCCCGGCAACTTGCGCGTATCGATCTCGACCAGGTCCTTTCTGCCCTTGACCGGCAGGCGCACGCGGGCGCCGTCCTTGTTGATCGCCTCCGCCTCGGCGGGGAGACACACCAGCTTCACCTTGTGTCCCCCGAACAAGAGCTTGGTCGCCAGCAGCGAGCCGTAGGAGGCCCCCAAGATCAGGACATTGTAAGCGGTCACGTAACGCACTCCCTCTGTCGGATGGAAAAGCGAAATCGCCGGACTGCGCGCCTGCACGGCCGCCGGCCCTCTCGCCGACGGCCAATGTATTCAGCATGCGGCGCCCGCGCAACGCGACTGGAGCATGATCCCGAAGCCGCGTGGCATGCGCCGCACGCCGACGCGCGCGCATTCCATCCGGCCGGCATCGGCGAATTGGCACGGGGCCGCTGGCGCGACGGACCCAAGGTGCGGGCGCTGGCGGCGCGCGAGCGACGTTCGGTCAGTTGGCGGAGCGCGTCGCGATCAGACAAATCGCAAACGCGCTCCGACGTCCGTCAGTCCTTCTTCTCGTCGGAGCCCGAGCCATGGCCGCCGGATTCGGGCGGCTTGGGGGGCGTGGAGAAGGGACGATAGCCGCCCGACAGCGGGTAGGAGCCCGGCGAGCCGTGCGAAGAGCCCGGGGTCGACGGGGCCGCGGGCGGAGCGCTGCTTGCGGGCGGGTAGCTCGGGGCCGGTCGCGGCGGCGTCGGGCTCGGCGCTGGCCGCGGCGGTGCAGCCGGACGCGGGGCCGGCGCGGGGGCCGGCCTCGGCGGGGCGGCGACCTTCGGGGGGGCGACCTTCGGGGGGGCGACCTTCGGGGCGGCGACCTTCGGGGCGGCGGGAGCCGGGGCGGCCTTCTTTTTGGGCGCCGCCTTCTTGGGCGCCGCGCGCTTGGCCGTGGACTTGCGGCCCGCAGCCTTCTTGCCCGACCGCTTCGCGGTCTTGCGGCCGGCATGCTTCTTCGTCATCACCCGCTTCTTGGCGACTTTTCTGGTCTTCTTGGCTTTCTTGGCCTTCTTCGACTTCCGAGCTTTTGCCATCGTCGTCCTCCTGCTTCCTGTCGCGCTTTACCACTTAGGCGGTCGGAACGCGCACCCGAAAGCCGCCTGTCCGGTTCCGGCTCGGCCGGTCTCCTCACGCCGCCCCGACGGGCAGTTGCCTCATCTCGGCCGGGCGCGGTCCTCCGGTTGCCCAATCGAGCAGTTCCACGGTGTGCACGACCGGGATCGCGGTTGCGGTCTTGAGCTGCGCCATGCATCCCACGTTGCCGGTGGCGATGATGTCGGGCTTGAGCGTCGCGATGTTGGCGAGCTTGCGGTCGCGCAGCCGCGACGAAATCTCGGGCTGGAGCATGTTGTAGGTGCCGGCGGATCCGCAACACAGGTGACCTTCCGGCACGTCGCGCACCGAGAAACCTGCCTTGACCAGCAGCGTCTTCGGCTCGGACACGACCTTCTGGCCGTGCTGCAGCGAGCACGCCGCCTGGTAGGCGACGACGAGCCCGCTGTCGCGGGCCGGTTGGTTCAACCTCAGTTTCATCAAATATTCCGAGATGTCCTGGGTCAGCGCCGCGACTCTCGCTGCATTTGTTGCATAGGCTGGATCGTTTCGCAGCATAAAACCGTAATCTTTGATCGTCGTGCCGCAGCCCGATGCGGTTGCCAGGATGGCGTCGAGGCCGCGGCCCTCGATTTCCCGCGTCCAAACGTCGATGTTGCGGCGCACAAATTCGAGCGATTCGTGCTCGCGGCCGAGGTGGTGGACGATCGAGCCGCAGCAGCCTTCGCCCTCCGGCAGGACGACCTCGATGCCGTGCCGGTTGAGCAGCCGAATCGCGGCCGCGTTGATCGACGGCTTGAGCACCCGATTGGCGCAGCCGGACAGGATCGCGACCCGGCCCCGCCGCTCGCCTTCGGCAAAGAAGGTACGCCCACCCTCGGCGGCCGCGGCGGCCGGCATGGCGTTCGCAAGGCGGAGCATGGCGGCGACTCGCGTCGCCCCGCACAGCGCCAGAAGCGGCGCGAAGGGGCGCGCGATCATGGCCAATATCAGGGCTAACCGGAACAGCGCCGGGTTCGGCATGATCTTGGCGAGCACGCTACGCCGTACTCGATCGAGCAGCGGGCGCCGGTAGGTGCGCTCGATGTGCACGCGCGCGTGGTCGACGAGATGCATGTAATTCACGCCGGACGGGCACGTGGTCATGCAGGAGAGGCAGGAGAGGCAACGGTCGATGTGCGTGACCACGTCCACCGTAGCCGCCCGCTCATGCTCCAGCATGTCCTTGATGAGGTAGATGCGGCCGCGCGGGCTGTCGAGTTCGTCGCCCAGCAGCACGTAGGTGGGACATGTTGCAGTGCAAAAACCACAATGGACGCACGCGCGCAGGATGCGCTCCGATTCGGCGACCGCCGGATCGGCCAGTTGGGCGAGGCTGAAGTTCGTCTGCATGTGCTCAGGTGCCCGCGTACATACGTCCGGGTCCCAGGATTCCTTTCGGGTCGAAGCCTTCCTTCACCCTGCGGGTGAGCGCCGCCAGGGCGCGCTCCTGCGGCTCGAACACGTCCACGGCCGCACGCACCGCGACGTCGGCGCGGAACAGGGTGGCATGGCCGCCGCAGGAGGCTACCGCGCGACGCACCAGCCTCGCGCCGGCGTCGGAGCGGCCGGCGAGCTGCATCCACACGAGGCCGCCGCCCCAGTCGTAGAGCGCCGCGGCCTCGCATTGAGCCGCCACCTGCGCAACGATCTCCGGTCCGTGCGACGGCGCCGTCGAAATCCGCCATAGGGCCGCGGCGGTACCGGAAGCCGGGGCGGCGAACGGCGTCACGTCGCGGACCGCTTGCCATAGCGCGCGCGAAGCCCGTTCACCCACGGCAATAAGCTCGCCGTAGGGCTTGAGCAACGCTTCGAGCATGCCGCGGCGCGGCGGGATCGCCGGCGCGACCCCTTCGAGCCGCAAGGCGGTGACCGCCCGGCCGGCCCCCGCGGCGCCGGTCACCTGCGCCGCCGCACCGGCTGGAATGTGGGCGGCGCCGGA
>DASZJC010000082.1:0-1636 GCA_035948495.1 Xanthobacteraceae bacterium
CCGGCGGGCGCGAGGCGTACGGATTGGACAGCGCGTTGTCGTTGAAGCGGGCGATGTCGCTGCTGCAGGCGGCAAGCCCGGACGCGATCAGCGCCACCAAGGCGAGTTGCAATGAACCGCGCGCGCGGCATGACTTAGCGAGGGCACGCATGACACTACTCACTCGTATGCGAAGCCAAGCGCGGAGTTAGACGCCTTGTAAGTAAATAAAAAATTTAAGCAGAAACCCTGCCTCAACCTTAACGGACGATGGAAATTGTCCTTATAGTTCGCGGGCTTGGCCGGGCAACAGCGGCACGAACCGCACCCAAATCAGATCCTCGCGCGCCACGCCATCGGCGGACTTGGTTAATTTAACAATACGTTGCGCGCCGCCGTGCGGGCCGAGCGGGAGCACCATCACGCCGCCCTCGGCGAGCTGGGCGACGAGCGGCGCGGGGATTTCTTCCGCCGCCGCGGTGACGATGATGCGGTCGTAGGGCGCGAGCGCCGCGTAGCCGTCGAGGCCGTCGCCGACCGCCACCGTGACGTTGCCATAACCGAGCGTCTGAAGCCGCGCGCGCGCGGTCTCGGCGAGGGTGCGGTAGCGCTCGACGGTGACGACCTCGCGGGCGAGCCGCGAAAGCACCGCCGCCTGATAGCCGGAGCCGGTGCCGATCTCGAGCACGCGGTGGGTCGGCTCGACCTCGAGCTGCTCGGTCATGTAGGCCACCACATAGGGCTGGCTGATGGTCTGGCCGCAGGCGATCGGCAACGCCTGATCGGCATAGGCGGCGTCGACATAGTCGGGGGTGACGAAATGCTCGCGCGGCACCTCGTCCATGGCGCGCAGCACCGCGCGGTCGCCGATGCCGCGCCGGCGCAGGTCGAGCAGGAACCCCATGCGTTCCTCGCCCTCGTCGCGTGGCGCTTCGCGCGGCACGTGGTTCTCCTCCCGGGCCGGCGGCGCGATGCGGATCCTCGGCTTCCGGCGGCGCCACCAGCTCCATTTAGCCATGCGCCCGCCCTACCCGAACAGCTGCGCCAGCCGGGTCATGAACGGCTCGTCGGTGAGGTCGAGCCTGAGCGCGGTCACCGCGATGCGGCAGTCGGCGATCGCCGAGAGGTCGGTGCCGTTGGCGGGCGCGGCGCGCTCGCGCCGGGCGAAGGCGAGCCAGTAATAGGGATTGCCGCGGCCGTCGTAGCGCGCGTCGATGCGCAGCAGTTCCTGGTCGCGCTTGCCCTGGGTCGTCACCGCGATGCCGCGCACCTCCGCCGGCGGGCAGTCGGGGAAATTGACGTTGACCAGCACGTCGCGGGGAACGCCTTCGGCGAGGATGCGGCGGATCAGGTCGGGCGCGTACTTCACCGCGGTGTCCCAATGGGGCTGCTGGCGCGTGGCGACGCTGTACACCTGGGAGAGTGCGAAGGACGGGACGCCGAGGATCGTGCCTTCCATGGCGCCGGCGATGGTCCCGGAATAGGTCACGTCCTCGGCCACGTTTTGTCCGCGGTTGACGCCGGTAAGGATGAGGTCGGGCGCCTCCTTCATCAGGTGGCGCACGCCCATGATCACGCAGTCGGTCGGCGTGCCCTTGACGGCGAAGCGGCGCGCGTCGATCTCGCGCAGGCGCAGCGGATCGTTGAGCGAGAGCGA
>DASZJC010000083.1:0-3933 GCA_035948495.1 Xanthobacteraceae bacterium
CGATGCCGATGAGCCCGATCGGCACGTTGATGATGAAAATCCAGTGCCAGGACGCGTAGGTGGTGATGAAGCCGCCGAGCGGGGGTCCGGTGATCGGCCCGATCAGGGCCGGCATCGACACCCACGCCATGGCGTCGACCAGCGCGCGCTTGTCGACTGAGCGCAGCAGCACCAGCCGGCCGACCGGCGTCATCATCGCCCCGCCGATCCCCTGCACGATGCGCGCCAGCACGAAGTCGGTGAGCGAACGCGACAGCGCGCACCCGATCGAGCCTATGACGAACACCGCGATGGCGGTGGCGAACACCCTGCGGGCGCCGAACCGGTCGGCCGTCCAGCCGCTCATCGGGATGAACACGGCGAGCGAAAGCAGGTAGGAGGTGACCGCGAGCTTGAGCGCGAGCGGGTTCGTGCCGATGTCGACGGCGATCGCCGGCAGGGAGGTGGCGATCACCGTCGAATCCATGTTTTCCATGAACAGGGCGACCGCGACGATGAGCGGCACGAGGCGATCGCGGTTCATGGAGCTGCGGGCATTCCGGGTTGCGGCGGCGGTCGATCGCCGATTGCCAAACGTCCTGCGGTATCTACATTCTAGGTCTTCGACGGTCCAGGCCGGAGCCTCGCCGATGATCTACATCCTCGCCGTCCTGCTGCCGCCGCTCGGCCTGCTGCTCAACGGCCAGCCGTTCTCGGCGCTGCTGAACCTGGTGCTGATCGTGCCGTGCCTGGTCTTCGGGCTGGTGTTCCACGTGCTGCTGCTGGTGCCGTCGCTGCACGCGGTGATCGCCGTGCACATGAAGCGCGAAGACCGCAAGCATCGCGAGATGGTAGAGGCGATCGAGCGCCACGGGCCGCCGCCCGGCTGGAAGCCGTAAGGCCGGCGCACGTGGCGCAACGTCTCATACCGGCGGCCCTGGACTCTGACTCGTCATGCCCCGCGGAAGCGCGGCATCCAGTACACATTGATGTCGCAGCTCTGTTAGGTGACGCGGTGGTTACTGGATCGTCCGCCTGCGCGGACGATGACGGCTGAGAGGTCATTGCTTGATGCCGTTGATATTTACTTGGCAGCGCCCAATTCCCCGTCCCGCATGATGAACAGGAACGGGCTGGACAGGTAGTCGACGATCACGCCGGTGACCTCGGCGGTCGCGCCGGCCGGGGGAGGACTTGGCATCGGCGCCTTGACCACGACCAGCAGATCGACCTTGTTGTCTTTCTGATTGTCGTCGGTGATAGCCGCCTGGATCGTATCCTTGGTCGCCGCCACGATCTTCACCGGAATCTTCAGCCGCGCGGCACCGTCCTTCTGCATGACCTGAATGACCTGCCACACTTTCGCGGCGGCCTCCTTGTTGGCGGGGCTTGCATCGCGCTGCCCGAGCACGACTTCCCAATCGGCAAACGACAGGCTCGCCGGATCATTGTCGCGCACCGCCTGTACGGCGAGTTCGGCGAGCCCCGGCGCCGGCTTGATGCTCTTGGCGAAATCCGGTGGCGGAGCCGCCTGCGCGGCGGCCGCGGCGAGCAACTCGTCCCAGCCGTCCTCGCTGCCGTGGTATTTTTTGTAGCGCGCCTTGCCGTAGGCGACGATGCGCTGCTGCGCCGCGTCGTTGTCCTTGGCAAGCGCTGTCGCCTTGGCGATGTACCACAGGCCGTCGACGTCGATCGGCTCGGTCTGCAGGTCGGCAATGGCGAGCTGGTAGACGTCCTGAAGATTGTTCGGGTCGCTGGCAAAGGCCGTCTGGTAGTAGCCCCGCGCCTTGGCGTAGTCCTTCGTCTGCAACGTCGAAAAGCCGAGCGCGCCGGTGAAGATCGCCGTCATCTGCTTGCGCATGGCGGCGAAGGCGTCGTCGGACATGTCCGCCGGCTTGGTCCAGTGCGGCAGCGCGTCCAGTCCGCGCTGCGCCCCCGCGGCCAGCTCGGCGAGCGCGGCGGCATCGCCTTGGGTCGCCCGGCCGCGGCGCAGATAGGTGATGATGGCGAGCGCGCGCACGTTGTCGGGTTTCAGCTCGAGCAGCCTGTTGGCGGTCTCCTCGACCTTGGCGGCGTTGCCGGCGTGCTGGTGCGCGGCCATGGCCTGCTCGAGCGCGTCGATCTTGACGACGCTGCCCGGATACTTGGCGAGGAAGGCCTCGAGGGCGGCGGCCTTGACGCCCGGATCGGCGATGTTGAGCGCAGAGATGTAGTCGTTGTATTCCGCCGCGTCCTTGATGACCTTCGTCCCCCTCGGTTGCGCGGGGCCCGCCTTTTTCGCCGCCGGGGCCTTGGCGGCCGGATGGCGGGTCGCCGCCTTGGGAGTGGCCGGATAAGGGGCGAGCGGGCTCTGCTGGGCCTCGCCGGCGACGGGCCAGATCGCCGCCACCAGCAGCAAAGCCGCCAGCCGGAGCCTCATCGCCCGGTCCCGTCGCGCCCCCGAGAAGAATACTGGAGCGACGGCGGACGGCAATCTGCAGCGGTGCGGGGCTATGCAGATCGGCGCCTCCGTGCTATCGACCGCCGCCAACTCCGCCATGGGGTCATGAGTCGCCAGGCCCGGCTGTTCAGCCGGGGCGGGCGGCCCTTTCACCCGGCGGTCCCGAGGTACCGAGGAGAGTTGGCCATGGCGGCACGATCGAACGGCAGCCCGCGCGAGGCGCTCACCTTCGACGACGTCCTGCTCGAGCCGGGCCTGTCGGACGTGCTTCCCTCCGAGGCCGACATCCGCTCCCGGATCACCCGCACGATCCCGCTCAACATCCCGATCGTCGCCTCGGCGATGGATACGGTCACCGAGTTCCGCATGGCGATCGCCATGGCGCAGGCGGGCGGCATCGGTGTGATCCATCGCAACCTCGAGCCGGACGAGCAGGCCGAACAGGTCGTCAAGGTAAAGAAGTTCGAGTCCGGCATGGTGGTCAATCCGGTCACCATCGAGCCGGACGCGACGCTCGCCGACGCGCTCACCCTGATGAAGGAGCACGCGATTTCCGGCGTGCCGGTGGTCGAGCGCAGCGGCAAGCTGGTCGGCATCCTGACCAACCGCGACGTGCGGTTCGCCACCGACCCCGGCCAGAAGGTGTCCGAGCTGATGACCAAGGAGCGGCTCGTTACCGTACGCGAAGGCGTCTCGCAAGGCGAGGCCAAGCGGCTGCTGCACCAGCACCGCATCGAGAAGCTGCTGGTGGTCGACGATAAATACCGCTGCGTCGGCCTGATCACGGTCAAGGACATCGAAAAGGCGGTCGCCAACCCGAACGCCAGCAAGGACGAGCAGGGCCGCCTGCGCGTCGCCGCGGCGACCACGGTCGGCGACCTGGGCTTCGCCCGCACCGAGCAGCTCATTGCCGCCGGCGTCGACCTCGTCGTGGTCGACACCGCGCACGGCCATTCCAAGCGGGTGCTGGTCGCGGTCGACCGCATCAAGCGCCTGTCGAACGCGGTGCAGGTCGTTGCCGGCAACATCGCGACCGGGGAAGGCGCCAAGGCGCTGATCGGCGCGGGCGCCGACGCCATCAAGGTCGGCATCGGGCCGGGCTCGATCTGCACCACCCGGGTCGTCGCCGGCGTCGGCATGCCGCAGCTCACCGCCATCCTCGACGCCGTCGAGGTGGCGCAGGCGAGCGCCACGCCGGTGATCGCCGACGGCGGAATCAAATATTCCGGCGATCTCGCCAAGGCACTCGCGGCCGGGGCCGATTGCGCCATGATCGGCTCGCTCCTGGCCGGCACCGACGAGACGCCGGGCGAGGTGTTCCTCTTTCAGGGACGCTCGTACAAGACCTACCGCGGCATGGGATCGGTCGGCGCCATGGCGCGCGGCTCCGCCGACCGCTATTTCCAGCAGGACATCAAGGACACGCTCAAGCTGGTGCCCGAGGGCATCGAGGGCCAAGTGCCCTACAAGGGCGCGGTCGCGACCGTGCTGCATCAGCTGGGCGGCGGCCTGCG
>DASZJC010000084.1:0-5180 GCA_035948495.1 Xanthobacteraceae bacterium
TTCCCGTGGCCGCGCTTGGTACCGGGCGGCGCATCGCCGCGCAAGGCGGCGCACGACGGCGGATCAGCCCACCAGCGCCTCGAACCGCACCATCTCGTCGATGATGTCGGGAACGCGCCGGGTCAGCGACCAGGCCGGATAGTGCGCGCGGAACTTTGCCATGTCGCTGATGTAGCAGATGTGATCGCCCTCGCGGTTTTTCTCGTCGTAGCGCCACGACACCTTGCGTCCCGAAGCGGCCTCGATCATCGCGAAACATTCGAGAATCGACGCGTTGCTCTCGCGGCCGCCGCCGAGGTTATAGACCTCGCCCGCGCGCGGCGCCGCGATGAATGCCTCGAACGCGCGGACCACGTCGAGGCTGTGGATCTGGTCGCGCACCTGCTTGCCCTTGTAGCCGAAGATCGTGAACGTCTTGCCGCGCAGCGCGGTCTTGACGAGAAAGCTGAGAAACCCGTGCAGCTCGACGCCGCTGTGATGTGGCCCGGTCAGGCAACCGCCGCGGAAGCATGCGGTCGGCATGTTGAAGTAGCGGCCGTACTCCTGAACCATGAGATCCGCGGCGGCTTTCGACGCGCCGAACAGGCTGTGCTTGCTCTGGTCGATGCGCATCGTCTCGTCGATGCCCTGGTAATGCGCGGGGTCGGCGTAATCCCACCGGGTCGGCAGCTCGACCAGCGGCAGCTCGTTGGGGACGTCCCCGTACACCTTGTTGGTGCTCATGAAGACGAACGGCGCCTCGGGACAATATCTGCGCGCCGCTTCGAGCAGGTTCAACGTGCCGGTCGCATTGACGTCGAAGTCGTCGAACGGCCGGTCCTTGGCAAGGTCGTGCGACGGCTGCGCCGCGCAGTGGATGACCGCGCCGATGCGCCGCGCCGCAAACACGTCCATGACCGCCGAGCGGTCGCGGATGTCGACGGCGTGGTGGGCGAAATTGCGCACGCTTTCGACGAGCTGCCTCAGCCGCCAGGTCGTGTCGCCCTGCGGGCCGAAGAAATCGGCGCGCATGTTGTTGTCGATGCCGTGGACGTCATGGCCGCGCCGGGCGAAATACTCGACCGCTTCGGAACCGATCAGTCCGCTCGATCCGGTTACGAGAACGTCCACCGACGCCGCCTAGTAGAGCTTGAACTTGACGAATGCGGCCCAGCACATGCGCAGCATGACAAGACCGTTGCGGAACCGGCCGGTCATCTTGGTCTGGCCGCTGATCCGCTCCTGATAATGAACGGGCAGATCGACGATGCGCAGATGCAGCTTGGCGGCTCCGAACAGAAGATCGTAATCGCCCCAGCGATCGTCGGTGCCCCAGCTGCCGACCAGGGCGCGTATCGCCGGCCAGTGCCGGCGCCACAGGACCTTGGTGCCGCACAAGGTGTCGCTGACGCGTTGCCCGAGCAGGATCGAGACCAGGCCGCTGAAAAACCGGTTGCCGACGGCGTTGAGCGGCTGCATGGCGACGCCTTCCATCGGGAAGATGAAGCGGGAGCCGTTGACGAACTCCGCCTTGCCGCTGGCGATCACGTCGTAGAAATAATGCAGCTCCTCGGGCATCGTGGTGAGATCGGCGTCGAGGATCATCAGTATGTCGCCCTGCGCGCGATCGAATCCTGTGCGCACGTTGCGCGCCTTGTTGATCCCCGGCCCGTCGTAGAGCTTGATGTCGCGGTCCGCATGCAAGGTCTGAATGCGGCGAATCTCCTCGGCGGTGCCGTCGGTCGACTTGTCGTCGCAGAAGATGATCTCGGTGCGGCAGCCGAGACTGGGGATGCGCTCGACCGCGGCCGCGACGTTGCCCACTTCGTTGCGGCAGGGAACGACGATCGACACCGTATAGTCGCGCGCCGGCGGCCGGGGCGGCATCGGCCGCGCCACGGTCATGTTGGTGATGTTGAGGCGCTGCACGCCGGGCAGCCGGGCGAAAAACGAATTGGCGAGCGCGGAGAGAAGCGGAATTTTCTTCGGCAGCAGGACCGTGCGATGCACCTGCAACGGCTCGTAGTCGCACAGCGTCATGATGTTCCACAGGTCGTCGGTCGACAGCCAGTTCTGCAACGGGCGGGGAAACTTCAGGCCGAAACGTTCGGCAAAGCGGACGATCGGCTCCCACAGATGGTTGTAGTTGTCGATAATGACTCGCGTCTCATCGTGCATCGCCGGCCGCAGCGCGTGCAGCGTGGCGATGGGGTCGACCTGGTCGTTGACGTCGGTGACGAGGATATAGTCGAAGACCTCGTCGTCGCCGACGGCATAATTTTCGTGCAGGCGGAACTGCAGGTGGGGAAAGCGCCGGCGGCATTCCTCGATCTGCTTCGGGCTGAAATCGATACCGACGCCGAAGCTCGGTTCGACCGCGTTCAGGAAATCGGGCGTGAGGCAGCCGACCTGCAGGACGCGCTTGCCGGGCGGGATGATGAAACGGAGCAGCCGGTAGATTTGCTCATAGTAGTAGGAGTTTTTTGCAATGTAGTCGCCGCGCGAGGCGCTGACGCGGTCGTAATGCTGCCGCACCTCGTCGGCGCGACGCTTGAGGGCGGACGGCCCGAACTGGCCGGCCGCCATTGCGTCGGCAACGGCGCGCGTTTGCGCGGAGGCGAGTGGCGACAGCATGGCGGCGAAATTTTTCCTGGATGAAAGGGTGAGCAGTGCGATAGTGCCGGTTCCGCGCTTTTGCCGCAAGGGGAGCGTGCCACAACCGGCGGTATCGTCTACTTGACGACGAAGGGCGCAGTGTAAAGATTGCCGGGGTCGATAGGCCGGTCCAACGGTCCGTCTTCCGGGGAATGTCGGGTAAGTAGCGCCCCAAGGGGTGGGTTGACCGTGAGCAGCGACGCTTCAGCCATCTGCCTGATCAGGCCCCCCGCGGTCGAATCCTTCCGCTTCGCGACCACGTCAATCGCATTGCCCCTGGGACTTGCCTATATCTCCGCCGCGCTGAAGGCGGCGCATTTCGATACCCGTGTCATCGACGCCGTCGGCGATGCGCCGGAGGTCCGCACCGGTTACACCAGAGGCTACCTTGTCGGGTTGCGCCCCGAACAGATCGCTCGGCGCATCCCCGCGAATACCGATATCATCGGAATTACCGTGATCTTCACGCATGAATGGCCGGTCGTGGTGAGATTGATCGACCTGATCCGTGAGCGGTTTCCCAACGCCAATATCGTTATCGGCGGCGAACATGTGACCTCGCTGCCGGAATTTTCGCTGCTGTCTTCGCAGGCGGATATCGCGGTTCTCGGAGAAGGCGAGGAAACGGTCGTCGAGTTGGTGAGCGCACTGCGCAACCGGCTCCCGCTCGCGGAGATTGCCGGCATCGCTTTTCGACGGGCGGGCGGCGTGCACGTCAATCGGCGCCGGGAACGGCGTACCGACATCGACGCCATTCCGGTTCCCGATTGGGACAGCTTCCGGCCGGTGATCTACCATCGGCATCGCTTCGTCGGCGGGATGTATTCCTCGCGCATGACCGTCCCGATCCTGGCGACGCGGGGCTGCCCGTATCAATGCACCTATTGCTCGGCGCCGAACATGTGGCTGCCGCGCTGGATCCCGCGCGACCCGGTCAGGGTCGTCGATGAAATCGAGTGCTACGTAAAGCGCTATGGGGCGGGAAATTTTCCGTTTCAGGATCTGACCGCGATCATCAAGAAAGATTGGATCAAGGCATTTTGTCAGGAGCTGATTCGGCGCGGATTGAATATCTGCTGGCAATTGCCGACCGGGACGCGCTCCGAGGCGATCGATCCGCAGGTCGCGCGGCTGCTCAAGGCGTCGGGCATGACGAGCATGGCCTATGCGCCGGAATCGGGCTCGGATCGCACCCGGCGCTTCATCAAGAAGAAGATGACGGCAGCGAAGCTCTACGACAGCATCGATGCGGCAACCGGGGCCGGCCTCAATGTCGCAGTCTTCCTGGTGATCGGTTTTCCCCATGATCGGCCCGAACACTTGGCTGAGAATTTTCCGTTTATCGATGAAGTTGGGAAGCGCGGGGTCAGCGACCTTTCAGTCGGCTACTATATGGCGTTGCCGGGCACCGAATTGTTCCATTCGCTCTATGACGCCGGGCGCATCAAGCTTGATCGCCGATATTTCCGTCACATCCTCGAGTCGCTGGCGCTCGTACCGTCGCAAAGCTACTGCGCGGCGTTGCGCCCGCGCGACCTCGTCTTTTGGAAGCTCAGGCTGTATCGCCGCTTCTACGGCGCCAAGAAGGGCGCTGCCGAGGGCGGTGCAATGACCTCGATGCGGCGCGCGCTGCGTGGCGTGCTGCGCGGCGGAGATCACGCGACAAAGCTCGAAACGGCGTTCCGTAACGGAATCATAAGCGGCGTGGAAACGATCCGCGCATTTTTTGGGCCGCGCTACATGCGGCGAACCGACGAGCTTGGCATGTTCGCGTCCTGGGACGGCATCTATCGGTCCGTCCGGGAGAACAAGGTGGCAAGCGGCGCGGTCGAGCTCGCGCCTGCGGACACGAGCGAACTCGCTCGCACGAACGTCATCGCGGCACTCAGGAAGGATCATGCCACGGCGCGCGCGATCGCGCCTGCGCCGATGCGCGCCTAGCGCATGTTCCGGCGAAGTGGGCACCGGTTCGCCGACAAGAACATGCGCCAGTGATAACTTCTAGCGCATGGCCCGATTCCAAAGGAACGGGGCATGCCTAGCCTCGCAACGTCGATCCCGCAATCGACTTTCCGCATCGGCGTATTCCAGCTTGAGCCTTCGCGCCAGGCGGCTGGGCTGGGAACGGGACGCAAGGCCAAGGCGTTGCTCGACGTGACAGGGCTTGCCGGATTTTCCAAACCTGTTCACGTTCCGCCCGATCAAGGGGCGCGGCGAGAGGATCGGGTTTGATGGAAAGCGGCGGCTTGGCTGCCCGCGCCGGCAGAGTGTTTTTCCACGGCTGGAAATCATCTCTCATCGCCGTCGCGGCCGGCATGGCGGTTTCGCTTTTGTTGTTCGGGTTCTGGATGCCGTATTGGCGGATTGCGGATCAGGATCTGCCGCTCGCCTATCAGGGCCTCCTGCTCAACGACGGCCGGGCGCAGGAATACTTCGACCATACCGGATATCTGTACCATCTGGTCCTCGCCGCCTGGTACTGCCTGCTGCATGGGCTCGGCATCCTGCCGGTGCATGCGCTGTCCGAATTGCCGCCCGCGACCGAC